>JAHEIV010000354.1 GCA_024639205.1 Deltaproteobacteria bacterium
GCGCCGCCATCAGTGGGACGATGAAACCGTGGGCGCCGCCGATGGTGACGATGGCCGGCGCCGTCAACGAAGCCATGACGATGTAAGTCGCGGTGGTGGGCAGTCCCATACCGATAATCAAGCTGGCGATAGCGGTGATGACCAGCATCAGAAAAATATTGCCGCCCGAAAGGGTGTCGATGATCTGGGTGATCAGCTGCCCCAGACCGAGGGCGACCACGCCGACGATGATGCCGGCGGCGGCCGTGGCCAGAGCCACCGACACCATGTTGCGGGCGCCGGAAGCCAGGGCCGCAAAAATGTCGACGATGCTCTGCTTAAAGGCCGGACCGATGGGCTCCTTCTTCAAATAGGCTTTCACCGGGTTTTGAAACAGCATCACCAGGGCCATGACCCAGATGGCGTGAAATGCCGCCAGTTCGGGGGAATGCCGGACGACGATCAGTTCGTAGAGGAGCAACAGCATCGGCAGCAGGTAATGGGCACCGCCGATTAGCGTCTTGAAGAAAGGCGGCAGTTCTTTGCGGGGCAGGCCCTTGAGCCCCAGCTTGGAGGCCTCCAGGTGGGTGATGAAAAACAGTGCGGCATAAGAGGCAAAAGCCGGCACCGCAGCCGCCTTGATCACTTCGACGTACGGGACGTTGACATATTCAGCGATGATGAAGGCCGCCGCTCCCATGATCGGTGGCGCCAGCTGCCCGTCGGTGCTGGCGGCCACTTCCACAGCTGCCGCCTTTTTCGCCGGATACCCGACCTTTTTCATCAGCGGGATTGTAAAAGTGCCGGTGGTGACGATATTGGCGATGCTCGATCCGGACACCAGCCCGGTGAGGCCGCTTCCCATGACTGCCGCCTTGGCCGGCCCGCCCTTGAAACCGCCCAGCAGGCTCAGCGCCAGCTGGATGAAGTATCTGCCGGCACCGGCCTTGTCGAGCATGGCGCCGAACAGAACAAACAGGAAAACGATGGTGGCCGACACATCCAGCGGAATACCGTAGATCCCCTCGGTGGACATGGTCATCTGGCCCACGAAACGGTTCAAGGAGGTACCCCGGAAAGCTATCAAATCCGGCATGTACGGACCGGCGAAGGCATATACGATAAAAACGGTGGCGATGATCGGCAGGGCCGGCCCGATCACTCGTCGGGCGGCCTCCAGCAGCAGCACCACCAGTATCATGCCGATGATGATATCCCGCAGGATCGGTGACCCGTAGCGGGACGACATGCCGGCGTAGTCGATGGCGATGTAAAGGGCTGCAAAAGCGGCAACGATACCGATGGCAAGATCGAGTATCGGTATCCGGTTCGTGACGGAAAAATAAGACAAGCCCGTCCGCGCTTTTTTGAGCAGAGGATAATTGAGAAAAACGAGCAGCAAGGCAAAGGCGAGGTGGATGGCCCGGATAAATGTGGAGTCGAGGATTAACCAGCTGGCGGTGGAGAGCTGAAAAAAGCTCCAGATGATGGCAATGGTGGGAATGACATATTTGGCCCACCCCCCGGGCCTGCGGCCGATTCCTTCTTCTTCTTCGGCCATGCGCCTCGCTTTTTCGAGGCCTTCGTCCACCCTCCCGGCTTCGATATCACTCATGGTGATCCCCCAAGAAAAGGTGTGGTAGCCGGCCGGAAAACACTACCATTTCCGGACCGACCTCATCCTCGCAGATACCAACGGCGGTCGAACCAAACGAAACAGCATCAGCTCTTCTAACCAGAAACAGCTGTGATTCAGTGGCTGCGGGCCTGAGATTGGAACGTGCCGGCCCGCAGCCGTTGTGGGTGAGTGTTTCCGATAGTGTCTTACATCATACCGGCTTCTTTGAAATATTTCTCCGCACCCGAATGCAGCGGAGCGGAAAGGCCTTCCATCATGTTCTGCTTGGTCAGCACGGCATAGGCCGGGTGCAGTTTTTTGAAAGTCTCGAAGTTGTCGAAGACTTCCTTGACGATGGCGTACACCACTGATTCCGGAACCTTGGCCGAAGTAACGAAAGTGGCCTTCACACCGAAGGTCTGCACGTCTTGCCTGTTTTCGGCACCCGGATACACTTTCACGGGGATGAATGCCTTTGCATAGTAAGGATACTGGCTCAGCAGCGTATCGATCTGGGTGATGGGTATAAAGCGCACCTTGCGGGCACCGGCAGTGGCTTCCTTGATGGCCCCGCTGGGGTGACCGACGGTGTAAAAGAAGGCGTCGATGCGGCCGTCCTGCAGCAGTCCCGGCGCCTCGGCGGCCTTGATCCCTTCGGCAATCATGTCGCTTTCAAAATTCATGCCCGCCGCCTCGATGGCGTCGATCGAATTCTGGCGCTGGCCGGAGCCGGGATTGCCGATGTTGACCCGTTTGCCCTTGATGTCATCGAAGGACTGGATGCCGGAGTCGACGGCCGCCACCAGGGTGATCGATTCGGGGTGGATGCTGAAGCAGGCCCGCAGATCCGTCTGGGGTTTGCCTTCCCACTCGGCCATGCCCTTCATGGCTTGATACTGGCGGTCGGACTGCACCACACCGAACTGCAAATCCCCGGCCATGACGGCGTTAACGTTGAACACCGATCCACCGGTGGACTCCACCGTAGCACGGATCCCGTATTCATCTTTTTTCGCGTTGACGATCTTGGCGATAGCGCCGCCGGTGGGATAGTAAACGCCGGTAATGCCACCGGTGCCGATGGTGACGAAGGTGGTTTTCGGTTTTGCCGGTTCTGCCATTTCGGCCGCTTGCTCCGGCGCCTGGGCCTGCTCACCCGGACCGCATCCGGCCAGCAGTGCTAAACCGGCAAAAAGAACGATAGAAAGAATCAGAAATTTCTTCATCAAAACCTCCTTATAGTGTGATTGATGGAAAAAGTTTACTCGGATTGGAAAAAACGTCGGCGAGTCGAACAGCCTCCCCTCCCCCTAAAAGGAAGCCAGATCAGTGCATTCCGTATGGTATAGCCGATCTTTAAACCTTTTTCACACCTAACAGAATTGATATCGCAATGCAACCGTTTTGTCTTTTACCATACAAAACGCTGCCCCGCACCGCCGGTGGCATTTTTATAAAACGATAGGACCCGTAAACCAGATTTCAACCTGCAGATTTCAAGAATATTTGCAGCCGATATGAAAAGCGATTAGGAGATCGGCGGATCAAGGGTATTTCCTGCCAGCTTCTCGTAGGTTGCCGCCTCCTGCAGCCGGCCGCGTTTGCGGCAGCCGGCTGCGTATATCCGGCTTTTGGTTTTCAGTGTCCGGACGGCGGCATCGGTTTGTGCACCGGACAGCCGACCACTTCCGATAATATTTACCAGCGATTGAATCCGGAATCGATCCAGCCCCGGTTTTCGGGAAAGCTGATCGCTGTGCCCGCCCCGCTTGACGATCAGCGGGGTGGGCAGCCGATGGATCGGGAACCGGCAGCTGACCCGCAACCACAGGTCATAATCTTCGCACGCCGGCAGATTTTCATCGAACAGCCCCACCTGGTCAAAAAGCGTGCGGCGAATCATCACTGCCGACGGGCTGACCAGACAAAGCTCGAGCGAACGCTCAAATATCATTCCGGAAGGTTTGCGATGCCTCCTTTTGGGATTAACGCGCACGCCGTTGCGAACCCAGGTCTCCTCGGTCTGGCAAGCCACTGCATCCGGATGCTGTTTAAAAAAGGCCACCTGGTGGCCGAGTTTGGCAGGCAGCCAAAGGTCGTCGGAATCCAGAAAGGAGATCAACATCCCCGAAGCCGCCCGGATCCCTTTGTTGCGGGCGGCGCTTACACCCTTGTTTTTTTGCCGCAGAACGCGAACCCGGTCTGCGTATGCCTGTAGCACCGATGCGGTGGCATCGGTGGAGCCGTCGTCCACAACGATCAGTTCGTAATCCGCATAATCCTGCGCCAGCACCGAATCGACGGCCTCTCCCAGGATCCAGCCCCGGTTGT
>JAHEIV010000355.1 GCA_024639205.1 Deltaproteobacteria bacterium
GAAACCGAAGATGAACGGCCAGGCCGCCGCCATCCAGGCGGTAGCAATGAATGCGCGCAGCGTAAGGCCGAATGTGTCTCTGTCCTGCTGGCTCACCCGATCGGCCGTCCGATATAAATCTTTGCGGGCGGTTCGTTTCCCAGCCAGTAACACCACAGCGAGAAGCAGACCGGCAATCCATGTTTTAATGCGCAGCTGCACTGAGAGCATCAGGTCCTGGCGCAGCTGCCACCAGAAGTCGGCATCGGTGAACCAGGAAACAGCCACTTTCAGACGAAGAAGATCCTCCCAATGGACCGCTTTGGAGCTGCGGATCCAGAGCAGATGCCGGTCCAGAAAGCTCACCAGCTGCCGTGTCTTTTGCGTCAACTCCTGATCGCTCACTTCGATGTTGCTCAGATATTTAAGGGCCCGGCTGTAACCGGCCTGGAGTTTTTCGATAAGCTCCCGGCGGGCCGCTAAAGCACTGCGAAGATCGCCCTGCAGCCTTGCCGACTGCTGTAACTCCTCGGGGGTCGCCTGGAGACTCTCGGAGAGAATTCGATTGACCCTTTCATCCAGGTCCGTCAGCTCTCTTCGATTGCGATCCAACTGTAGCTGCTTTTCACGATACTGGCTGATCTTGAGTTTGCGGCTGTAAGATTTTTTTTTGAATTCCCCCACAGCCGGCAGGGAGTTTCTCAACTCTCGCAGAAAATACCCGGTTTCACCGCCCAGTGAAATCAGTTCGACCCTCTCCCGGGCCAGCTGCTGCTCATCTTCCAAATCCTGGAGCCGGCTCTGCAGGTAGCTTAAATCTCTGACAAGGATCAGCTCTTCCTTGGTCAATGCCTCCAGCCCCTCACCCAGAGTGACGTTCAGATCGAGTTCCTTTTGTAATATCGGGTGCAGCGCCGGCGACTTCGCCTTGGCCTCCTCGGCCTCGGTGCGGGCTTTCAAGGCCTCCTTCTCCCGGCGCAATTGAAGTGCGCCCCGCCACTGGTCTGTAATCGCCTCCTGGTGTTTCGCCTGCCGGCCGGCCAGATCGCGCTCGACGGTAAGCAGGGCCATGATCGATTCATGCCCGGCGAGCAGCTGTTCATAGAGCGACAGTTCCACCTTCGCCTTGGCCTGTTCGACAGTCAGTGCAAGCTGATGCGCTTCCGAGACGAAGGCCTGCTGCTGGCCGGTTGCCGGCAGGTTGATTTCGTTTTGCAATTCCGCAATCCGATTGTTAGTTTTGGAAATCATATCGGGTAGTTGCTTCAGCAGGTTTTTCTGATTCTCCAGCTCACTGGTCCAGCGGGCCAGCAAATCTGTCACTGCCTTGAGTTTGGCCTCTTCCTCGCGGGTGCGCTGCTCCAGCCTTGCAGTGCTCAGTTCGGCTGCGGAGGATTCGATAACAGCGGGCGGAAGCGGTTGCTTCAGCAGTTTGCGCACTTCTCTGGTGCGGGCTTCCGACGCCTTGATGCGTGCGGCGGCAACGTCTTTGTCCTGCCTGAACTTCTCGGCCAGTTCATATAGGTTCAGGGCCTGGTCGTAGTACCCCAGAGCAGTCTTTTTGGTAGCATCATCGACGTCTTTCAGATTCTCGACCACTGATCGGCGGGTTTTCAACTCTTCTGCCCTGATTCCGACCGGTCGCTGAATGGCCTCTCCGGCGCCGACGTTGGATGGTTGCGTTTGGGCACCAACCGCAGTGAACCCCATACAGAGAAACAGTGCTGCCGCCAGAGCCATTGGGTATGACCGTGTCATCGTTGGCCTCATTTTTCCGTCCTGTTAAGATCTTTCAGTTTATACAGGGCCTGCTCTTCTGGCACGAAGGCGTTTTCGTCAATGAAGATCGCCGGCCTGGATTCCGGCCCCCGATGTCGTTGTCGACACCGGTTAAAGAATTCAAAGATAATTCCGTTATCACCAATGCGCAATGGGCCATAGGCGCAGGCCCGCGTTGCATGCGCGGCCGGTTGGGCAGTTGCTTTTTCGCCGCGTTGTGGTTATACTCATCTTTATGTCGGACCAGAACGAGAAAATACCGGATCCCAAGGAGATCGAAAAGGAGATCAGCGAGTTTTTGGCCAAAAAGTTCAAAGACAACGTCAAAATTGTATCTCCGGTGGTCCTGTCCCAGGAGCTCGCCCTGGATTCGGCCGAAAAGAAACCGGAAAAAAAGAAAAAAATCAATTTCGACCTTCTGCCGGAAGACCTGATCGCCTACCTGGACCAGTTCATCGTCAAACAGGACCTGTCCAAAGCCATTCTGGCTACCAAGATTTGCACCCATTTCAATCGTATCCGCCGCGCCCAGACCAGTGCCGGCGATGCCGGCAATATGGTGGGCAGCATCAAAAACAACGTGCTGATGCTCGGTCCCACCGGCGTGGGCAAAACATACACCATCAAGCTCATCGCAAGTAAAATCGGCGTGCCTTTTGTAAAAGGCGATGCGACCAAATTCAGTGAGACCGGTTACGTGGGTGGCGATGTCGAAGACCTGGTGCGGGATCTGGTACGCGAAGCCGATGACGATATCGATCTGGCTCAATATGGCATCATTTACATCGATGAAATTGACAAGATCGCCGGCAGTCGCAACCTGATCGGCGCGGATGTCTCCCGTACCGGAGTCCAGAGAGGCCTGCTCAAACCAATGGAGGAAACCGAGGTCGATCTGAAAGTACCCCATGACCCGATTTCGATGATCCAGGAGATCGAACGCTTCCGTAAAACCGGCAAACGCAGCAAACGAGCTGTCAACACCAAAAACATTCTGTTTATTATGAGCGGCGCTTTTTCCGATTTACCCGAAATCATTCGCAAACGGATCACCGATCAGGCCATCGGTTTCAATGCGCCCGTCAAAAATCAGCATGACGAAATCGACATACTGCAACAGGTAAGGTCCGAAGATTTGATCAAATACGGTTTCGAATCGGAATTCGTCGGACGGCTGCCCGTGCGGGCCGTGTTCGAGAATCTCACCGAATCCGACCTGTTTGAAATCCTGCGCAACCCCAACAATCCGATCATCCTGGGCAAAAAACTCGATTTTTCCGCTTACGGAATCGATATCGTCTTCGACGAGCAGTCCTTGCACCTGCTGGCAGCCAATGCCTATGAAGAGGGAACCGGTGCTCGCGGCCTCGTGAGCGCCGTGGAAAGGGCTCTGCTGCCCTTTGAAAAAAAGCTCCCATCGATTGACATCCGAAAATTCCCGGTTACGGCCGAGGTCATCGAGCAACCCAAAATCGTTTTGGAAAAGCTGATTGACGCACCGCAAAGCAAGCAGAATCATCGGTGCTTTGAGCGGATCAAGAAGCAAGAGCGCGATTTTGTCAAAACATATCTTACCGCTAACAGCGCTAAGTTGGCTGAAAAATACAGTCTGACGATGACCCCGTCCCGTATGCAGATCGTTGCCATTTACTGTTCCAAGCATATCATGGAAGTCGGCGAAGCCATTCGCCAGATAAAATCCTACTATGACGAGCTCAAGAAAATCGAACTCTACTTTTTCAAAAATCATGATATCAATGTCGTTATGGAAGAGGATGCCATCGATTTCATCATTGAAAAAGTGGTAAATTCTGAAATCCATCTGGACGAGTTCTACAAACAGCTGAACACAGATTTTGAGCATGGTTTGAAACTGGTGCGCGAAAAAACCGGTCGCAGTCGATTTTTCATCACCCGCGAAGCGCTGCTGCACCCGGAAACCTACATACACCAACTGCTTGCCGAGTAAAAACATGCTCCCTCGTCGGCAGTTTGACCGATATGCGGGCTGACCGGCGCCGGCATTGTCAGATCGCCGCTTTTCTCAGGCCATCCGAATCACTGTAACAACAAAGGATGCAAACAAAAAAAGATGATTGGAATATCGAAGCTTTACTGCGGGACGGTTGAGCCTTCCGACGCCCTGCGTTACGGTCGCCACTCTTC
>JAHEIV010000356.1 GCA_024639205.1 Deltaproteobacteria bacterium
GCATCCGAATCCCCGAAACGTCCGTGCTGGTGAAAAAGACTCTGGTAGAAAGCCGAATCGGATCGATTCTCGGTCTGAACGTTCTTGGAATCACCCGGTCCAACCAAACAATGCTCACACCGGGACCATCGGACATCCTGGAGGCCGGAGACGTGCTGACGGTTCAGGGCCGGATGGAAGAGTTGAAAGAAATCCGAAACTGGCGTCTCCTTGTCATCGAAGAGAACGGCATCGACATCGCCACGGTCTATGCGGGTGATGTTGCCACTGCCGAAGTTCTCCTGCCATCCAGTTCCCGGCTAATCGGAAAAACCCTCAACTCGCTTGGCTTTCGCCAGTTATATGGTGTGAACGTGCTGGCGATCAGACGAAGCGGCAGCATCAAACGGTCAAACCTGCAGGATGAACTTCTGGCAATCGGTGACGTGCTGCTGGTGGCCGGCCCCCAGGACCAACTGGAAGCGCTTCAAAAATCGGCGGACGTTACAGATTTCCGCTATGTCCCCGGCGAGGAGCTTTCAAGCGTTTACCACTTACATGACCGCCTTATGCAGCTGCGAATCCCGCCCGAATCCATTCTGGTCGGCCGGTCGCTGAGGGACAGTCGCATCGGAGCCGCATTAGGAAGCAGGGTATTCGGGATTCTTCGCAAAGACCATCCCATTATCATGCCCGAACCTACGGAAACACTGCAAGCCGACGACCGACTGGTGGTCGAAGGGCGACGTGCCGACCTGGATATCTTAAAGGGGCTGGAAGAGCTGCAGATAGAACGTCGAGACGAAAAGAACTTCTACGACCTGCTTTCCGGTGAACTGGGGGTGGTGGAAGCGATCCTGTCTCCCCATTCGAACCTGTCCGGTATGACCCTGCGACAGCTCAAATTCCGCGAGAAGTACGGGCTAAACATCCTGGCGATCTGGCGCGCAGGCCAGGCACACCGATCGAATCTGCGGGACATGGCATTGCGCTTTGGTGACGCCTTGTTGCTGGCAGGACCACAAGACAAGCTCCGGTTGCTGGGAAGCGAACCGGATTTCATCGTTCTCACCAGCAAGATGCAGGAACGTCCCCGAATGGAGAAAGCCAAATATTCGATCTCAATCCTTGTCGCGGTTCTGTTGCCGGTAATTCTGGGATGGGTGCCGATCTACATTGCGGCGGTGGTCGGCGCCGCCCTGATGGTGTTGTTCGGCTGCCTGACCATGGATGAAGCGTATCGTCAAATCGAATGGAAAGCGGTCTTTCTGATCGCCGGGATGCTTCCGCTGGGAACCGCCCTGGACAATACCGGGGCGGCCCGGTTGATTGCCGAAGGCGTTGTGGCAATGGTCGGTCCGTTCGGTCCCAATGCGGTGATGCTGGGCCTGATCGTTCTGACCTTTGTGGCCACCTGTTTTGTTCCCACTGCTGCTCTGGTTGTGCTGATGGCTCCCATTGTGTTGAGTACAGCCGCCAAAATGGGGCTCTCACCTTATGGTTTGATGATGGCCGTTGCGATGGCGGCTTCGGCCAGCTTCATGACACCCATCGCACATCCCGCCAACATCCTGGTGATGGGACCCGGTGGTTATCGCTTTATCGACTATCTCAAAATCGGTGGATTGCTGACCGTCGTGGTGATTGTGGTGCTGATGCTGGTTATGCCGTTGCTGTGGCCGCTGACGCCGGCCGTTCAACCGTGAGAAAGTGTCCCCGGCTTGATATTTCTCCCGTTCTGATCTATGCAGAGATGGCTGTCGTTTCATCGAATCGGTGCTTCCTATCGGACAGACCGACAGGTTCCCGCCGCGTCGATCCGACCGCTGTGAATCCAACTACCGGCATTACACTGATGCGGCAGATTCTCCGATCTGATAACCCGACGGACCATATTGCAATGCATGCGTAACGAGTTGGGTAACATGAGCAACGGGGCAGAAGATAAAGTGCTGCTTGACCGGATCCGCGAACTGGAAAACGCGCTTGCCGAGCGCATCCGGGTAAGCGATACGCTTCTGGAAAGCCAGAATCGGTATCGTGCCGTGGTCGAAGACATTCCCGCAATGATCTGCCGCTTTGCACCGGACGGCACACTGAGTTTTGTCAACAGCTCCTTCTGCACATTTTTCGCAAAATACAAAGAAGAACTTATCGGCCACCGCTTTTTTGAAATGTTTCCTTCCGAGGAAGAAAAAACGATGCGGCGTCAACTCGCAATTCTCTGCAAGGAAGCGCCGATGACGACCTTCGAACACCGCAATGTCGGTTCGGATGGCAGGGTTACCTGGCAGGATTGGACCCATCGGGCTCTATTCGATGAGAACGGCCGGGTGATCGAGTACCAGTCGATCGGAAGAGATATTACCGACCATAAGATGGCCCAACGGCAAAGAACGCAGCTGGAACGTCAGATCCAGCAAACGCGGAAAATTGAGGCGATCGGCACGCTGGCCGGCGGCATCGCTCATGATTTCAGCAATATCCTGGCGGCCGTCACCGGCTACGCGGAGCTGGCGCTGGTTTACCTCACGGACAAATCTCCTGCCAGGGAAAACATACAGACCATAATAGAGGCAGCCGACCGAGCCCGAGAGCTTGTCGGCTTGATTCGGCTCATCGGTCTCGATGAGGAGACTAAGCCGGTTCCGGTGCAGATCCGCCCGGTAGTGCAGGCAGCCCTTGAAGTCATTCGATCTGCCGTGCCGGCTTCCGTTGAAATCTGTGAAAGCCTGGCCTGTGAATCGGAGATGGTCCTGTGTGACGCCGGCCGGCTTCAACAAATCGTGGTAAACCTTTGCACGAATGCCTACCAATCCATGCGCGAGTCCGGCGGCACCCTGACGGTAGGACTTGTCCCCTTCGCCGCGGATGCCAACAGTGAAAACCGCGATCCGAGCCTGAAGCCCGGCCCGTATGTTCGATTGACAGTCAGCGACACCGGCCGCGGAATGGATGAAAAAATGCTGGAGCGGATTTTCGATCCGTACTTCACGACCAAAGAACACGATGTGGGCACCGGCCTCGGTCTGGCGGTCGTCCGCGGGGTGGTTCGCACCTACGGTGGATCGGTTCGGGTCTCCAGTTCCCCCGGGCACGGCACGGACCTTTCCGTTCTACTTCCCGTCTTGACATCGCCCCTCTAACCCCTATGTTGTAGCAAAAAGAGAAGGGCCATATGAAGATCTTCATCGTCGGCGGAACCGGCTTCGTTGGATCCCACCTGTGTTCATATCTACTCGACCAAGGACACACTATCACAGCGCTTGGTACAACACCCGAGTGGCCGAAGGCAGAGCACGCTCGTTTTTGCTATGTACCCGCCGATGCAACCCAACCGGGATCCTGGCAACAAGAAATCACCACAGCCGATGCCGTCGTCAACCTGGCTGGAAAAACCATATTCAAACGCTGGAATAAGACCTACAAGCAGCAGATTCACGACTCCCGCATCCAGACCACTCGAAACATCGTGGATGCCTTACCGGCGGATTCCCCATGTACGCTGTGCAACACTTCTGCGGTGGGATACTACGGGGACCGGGGAGATGAGATCCTGAACGAAACGGCATCACCCGGCAAGGGATTCATGGCGGATATCGCAAGGGCCTGGGAGAAAGAAGCCTTCATGGCCGCCGATAAGGGAATTCGGGTTGCCGTGATGCGATTCGGTATCGTTCTTGGCAAAGACGGCGGTGCAATGGCACAGATGCTGCCCGCCTTTCGAATGTTTGCCGGTGGGCCGCTCGGAGACGGTCGGCAGTGGTTTCCCTGGATACATCTTCGGGACCTTCTGTCCGCCGTGCGGCTGCTTTTGGAAACGCCTACCTTGAGTGGCGCTTTCAACCTCAACGCGCCCAATCCGGTTCGAAACCGGGAATTGGCTTCAACGTTAGGCCGGGTGCTGGGTCGCCCGTCTTTTCTACC
>JAHEIV010000357.1 GCA_024639205.1 Deltaproteobacteria bacterium
GATCAATCACCGCCGTCTAGATCGCCGGAAACTGCGGTTCCGCCGCCGGCCGCTGCCCATTCACGATAAGGAGTATAACCCATGCATATTCGATTCAACCATGAGTACTTTCTCCGTTGGACAAGGCTTGCACAGGGGTTTGCGGGTAAGGTGTACTTGAACGTCTGTGGCAGCCGCCAACCCACTGAGAACTGAGTCCAACTGGTAATAGACCATTTGTGAAATGACGCAGGCTGGTTTGCATATCGTCGTCGTCCATGGTAACGATGCGCTGGCATCGCCGCATGGCAGCATCGTGAAAGTCGGCAGCCGAACCAAACGAGCCGAAAATCGGGAGCAATATTTTTATGACATCCCCGCGGGAGTTATTGAACGGATGGAACATCCGGGCCAAAAAAAAAATGGGGCAGGTATTTTTGGCAGACAATAACATCGCGGCCAAGATTGTTGCGCGCGCCGGTGTCAATCGGCAGAGCATTGTGCTGGAAATCGGAGCCGGACTTGGCGCGTTGACCCTGCCGACCGCTCTGGCGGCCGGCAGGGTCTATGCCGTTGAAAAAGATGCGCAGCTGGCGCAGCTGCTATCAACCGAACTGCTTGCGAACCATATCTCCAACGTGGAGATCGTGTGCCAGGATATTCTCAAACTCGACCTTCAAGCAATTGCTGGCAAGCATCCGACGCCGTTGCTGGTCATGGGCAACCTCCCCTATAACATCTCATCGCAAATCCTGGTGAAATTGATTCGCTGCCGGAATCTGATCAGCCGTGCGGTGTTGATGTTCCAGAAGGAGCTGGCCGAACGTCTCACGGCTCGACCCGGCGGACGGGATTACGGTCGACTTTCCGTGATGCTTCAGTACTGTGCTGCAATAAAGTCTCTGGCAGTGGTGGAGGCCAACGCATTTTTCCCAAAACCAAGAATAGATTCTGAAGTGCTGGAAATCGAATTTCTCGCGCCAAAAAAGCGTCCGGTTGAAAACGAAAATTACCTGTATGAAGTCATCAAAGCGGCGTTTGGAAGAAGACGCAAAACCCTGAAAAACTCACTGATCGGCAGCGAGTTGGGCATCACAAAAGACATCGCCCTGGAAGCACTGGCCAAAGCGGGAATCGACCCTTCCCGGAGGGCCGAAACACTGACCGTGGAAGAATTTGTTGCCCTCAGCAACGCGCTGGCACCACTGAAAAACTCTCGTTCCTGAAGAACTGCCGAGCTTTGTGGAAGGTTGACAATAATTGTCGTGGAGCATAGGTAGTATCTATTCAAGCAAGACCATTTTCCCGTTGGACTTTGTTCTCTGCGGGTTTGCCGCTGCGGCGTTCATCCCGGCAGGTCACACCGCAAACCCCTGTGCGAGTCTTGTCCAACGGCAGATATCTTCCTTTATGAAAGGACCCTTTGTGGATATGATGCCAACTTGCAATTACGAATGAGAGCGGATTTGAAAGAACACACCATATTGCTGGTTGACGATGACCCCTATATCCTGACGGGCATCGGACAGAGCCTCGAGACGGAGGGTTACCACATCACCACGGCAGAAAGCGGTGAGCTGGCGCTGGAATTGCTGAAAGAGACTCGTTTTGACCTCGTGATTACCGATCTGGTGATGGAAAAGATCGACGGCATTCAGGTGTTGAAACAAGCCAAAGAGATGAATCCGGATTCCATGGTGATCATTTTAACCGGGTACGGCGACATGACTTCGGCCATCGACGCCTTGCGCCTGAATGCCGATGACTACATGCTCAAACCCTGCCAGCCGGATGAAATGAGTTTCAGGGTGGGCGCCTGCCTGGACAAACTGGACCTGTCCCGCAAGATCCGCCTGTACGAGCAGATTTTGCCGGTATGCTGTGTCTGCAGAAAAATACGGGATGATGAGGGGCGGCAGCCGGGGACCGGCAAGTGGATGAACGTCGATCATTACCTGTGGAAGAAGGCCGGTCTTTCGGTCTCATCCACTTACTGTCCCGCATGCGCCCAAAAAGCCAAGTCGGCGGTTGAACAAATCAATGGCCGTGCCGATCCTCCCCCCGAAAAATGAAACCAACTCCATGCGAGCCTGCCCGACCCATTCAGATGCAACAGTAGTGGACCAACCGCAACTACATTTGTTCGGCTATCGAGACGGTTCGATCACCCAGCAAATTGACGTAACTGCCCAGTTCGTTGTCATACCAGCCGTAGATGACAGCCTGCGTGACGGGAATCCGTATGACCGGATTGCTCAGTGCGGCGGTGACGGTTTTGTCCAGATTGGGGACGTTTTCCAGGTCGATGGCGACCTCTGCGGTACGGGTGTGCGTCTCATAACCTTCGATCACCGCAGCGGCCCGGGGTAGCCCGACAATGTCGCCCGACACGTTCTGCTTTTCAGTGTAATGCAGATACCCGCTGGGATCTGCATCAGCTGCCAGGCGATACACCTCGTTTATGGAATCACGGCGGATCCGCTTTCCGGCAATCTCCTCTTGCAGGTCCACCACCAGAATAATCAGGGACCCGGTTGCCGTGGGAACCCGGACCGACTCCGCGATGAATCCGATCTGCTCCATTTCGGGGATCACCAATCGAAGCGCCTTGGCCGCACCGGTGGAGGTTAAGATGATGTTGTTGAGTATGCTGCGGTTTTTCCGCAGATCCTTTTTGTCTGCACCGGGCAACCGATCGAGAACGGCCTGGGAGCCGGTGGCGGCATGAACGGTTGCCATTGAAGCCGAGAGTATCTTTTTCGGCCCAAAAAAATCGATAAGCGGTTTCATCATGTGCGCCAGACACGAGGTGGTGCAGGACGCATTGGATATAATCCGGTGGCGCCGGGCGTCATAATCATTGGTGTTGATGCCCATGACCGTGGTGACGGCATCTTCGGGCATCGCACCCTTTAGATCCGCATTGGTATCCCGCATTTTAAAGGGTGCGGATATGATCACCTTGTCGGCTCCGGCGGCCAGGTGACCGCGGAGGCTGCCACCGGGATGATCAGGCGGCAGGTTCGGATCTAAAAACTTGCCGGTTGTATCTACCACCAACCTGACCCCCCAACGATTCCAATCGATATCGGCAGGATTGCGCGCTTCACGAAGCAGCCGCACGCAGACACCGTCGACATCGATGGTCCCCTGCTCTTCATTCACCTCTCCGATGACCGGCTTGGCAATATGACCATGCAAAAAGGCATGCAGCGCTCCGTAGGAGGAGTCTCGTTCGAGATAATGGGCGATATCCGCCAGAGAGGTTCCGGCCCGGCGGCCGATGCTGACCACAAGCTCATCAAAGGTTCGGCGGGCAACGTGGTGCCAGACCGTCAGTTTGCCGATACGCCCCAGCCCGATGATGCCTAATTTCATGCCACTTAGCGCCCCGGAACCCATTGATCACCCCCTCGTTTTCATGACCGCGCACCGCAGGTGGCCGGTCATATTTTGTTAATCTTCAGCTGCCCCGAGTAGACCGAACCTTCCTGTCCGTCGATGCTGATAAACTCGCCGGATTTCATCACAACGTCCTTTAGCTTGCAGCTGCTGTTTCTCTCGTCGCAGATCAAATCTCCACAACCGACCACGCAGGTTTTACCGAGTCGGTGCGCCACCACCGAGGCGTGGGAGGTCACCCCTCCGCGGGCGGTCAGCAGCCCGTCCGCTGCATAAATCTCGCGAATGTCATCCGGAACCGTATCGCTTCGAATCAGGATTAAACTGGTTTGCGGCTCTAAAGTGCGCCACCGGTCGATTTCCTCCAGGCTGAAGACGACCCGTCCGGTCATCGCCCCTCCGCCAATGCCGATCCCGTGGCCCAGGTATTGATCCTCGGCAGTGTCGATCGGATCGAACCGCGGCACTTTTTTTCTCTCTCGCATGGACATATCCCGACACTGGAGGATAAAAAGGTCT
>JAHEIV010000019.1 GCA_024639205.1 Deltaproteobacteria bacterium
GAATACCGGCAAACTCGTGCCGACTTACTGGCTCGCTCTTGAGGGTGAGACACCGGAGCGCTATTTCGGAAAGATTATTTACACCTTCAGCCACGATAACTCCATTATGGCCGTGGCCAATTCCTTAGTGGATGCAGCGGCTGTGCATGGTCAGATCTGGGAATATTACAACGAGCGGGATCCGTTGCACACCTCTCAGACCCGGGTGATCAAAAAATCGATTCAGTTCGGCAATCCACTGATGGTGGCCGCCGCCCATGTCCCGGCACCTTTGAAAGACCGCATACGCAAGGTGCTGCTCTCGATGCACCAGGATGCCGACGGAAAAACGATCCTGAATGAACTGCTCATCGACCGTTTCATTGCCCCGCAAGACCGCTGGTACGAGCCGATCCGGACAATGAAAGAAAAATGCACGAGCCCTGCCCTCAGAGCAATGCGATGAAACTGCAAAGCTTCAGAATCAAGCTGTTGCTTTCCGTTTTTACCCTTGTGCTGGGAAGCGGGCTGTTGATTGCACACCTGGTTACCCAACGGTACAGCAAGAGCCTGTTTGCCGCCATGATCGCCCAGGGCGAATATTTGTCCCAGGCGCTGGCCTTTGAGGCAGCCGAGAAAATCCTCACCAACGACCTGGTCTCTCTTCAACGCCTTCTCGACTCCCAGCTGCAGGGCAACAGCGGCGTCTCTTATTGTTTTGTGCTAAAAAACGAACAAGTGCTGGCCCACACCTTCTCGAGCGACTTTCCCGCCCAGCTGCTGGGCGTCCATACCGAATCGATCCCTGAAGACGGCTCGCACCGGCGGATTGCTTCCACCGGAGATGAGTATTTCCTCGATTTTGCCTGGCCGATTTTCTCCGGAAAAGCCGGCATTTTGCGTTTGGGGTTCTCCGAAAAGCCTTATCGTAAACAGATCGCCCGCATCTGGCAGCAAATAGCCCTGCTCACGCTCGGTGTTCTTGCTGTAGCCCTGGCGGCCAGCGTCCTTTTTATCGGCAGATTCACCAAGCCGCTGATGAAACTTAGCGAAGCGGCCGAAAGCATTGATGCTGGAAATCTGCAACTGGCTGTGGTACCTGCCGGTAAAGATGAAGTGGGGCGATTGACCGATGCGTTTAATAAAATGGTGGAACGCATCCGGCGGCACACCTCAGAGCTGGAATCAAAAGCCCGGGAATTAGATCGGGCCCACCAGCAAATGCACAGCTCTTTTGAAATCATCCAGAAGATCAGCGCACAAACTAACCTGCAGGACATCTGTGCCTATTTGATCACCCGCTTTCGTAACATCGTCTCCTGCAGCCATTTTGCTTTCATGATTTATGGAATCGAGAAGCAGTACCTGTTGATCTGCACCGAAGCGGAAGTGACGATGAACAAAACGGCGGCGGCTGAGGACATCCTGCCCCTTCTGAGCGGCCTGACCGAGCGAACTCAACTGCCACCCAACCCGATCATGGTCCCGGTGCTGTCCGACCGTTTCAGGGAAGCCTCTCGGTTGGCTGCCTTTCCGATCTTACACGAACACCAGAATATCGGCGCCATGATCATCGGCTGTCCCGGAGCCTGCCGCTGTGAAGAGAAGGATCAGGCCGTCATCGAACTCATCTTGTCTCAGACTGCCGGTGCCATGACGCGCGCCGTCCGCCACGAACAGCAGGCCCGCGAATTTCAATGTCGGATCGAAGAATCAAACAATTACTGCGAACTGGTGGGCAGAGATCCCAAGATGCAGACGATCTACAAGCTGATCGAAGACATCGGGCCCACCGACGCGACCGTGTTGATCCAGGGCGAAAGCGGCACCGGCAAAGAGCTGGTGGCCCGGGCCGTGCACACCAAAAGCCTGCGCAGCAGGGGGCCATTTGTTGTCATCAATTGCTCGGCCTATCCCGCCACCTTGCTGGAAAGTGAACTCTTCGGCCACGAAAAGGGCGCCTTCACCGGGGCTGTGCGCAGGAAGAAGGGACTCTTTGAGCGAGCCGACAGCGGAACAGTATTTCTGGATGAAATCGGCGAGGTTCCCTCTTCCGCCCAGATCAAACTTCTGCGGGTTCTACAAACCCAGAAGTTCGAGCGCCTGGGCGGCGAGCAGACCCTGACCGTCGACACGCGTATCATCTCAGCGACCAACAAGGAACTGTTGGAGGAGGTCAAACAGGGACGCTTCCGAGAGGACCTGTATTATCGACTGAACGTCATCCCGATAAACCTTCCACCACTGCGGGAAAGACGAAACGACATTCCGATTCTCTCGCGTCACTTTCAGCGCCGATTTGCCGCTGAACAAGAAAAAGATATCCGAACGTTCTCCCCGGATGCGATGCGGCAGCTGCTCGATTACCAGTGGCCGGGAAATGTCCGCGAACTGGAAAACAGTATCGAGCATGCGGTCGTTCTGGCGAAAGGACGCCGGATTCAAGTGAGCGATCTGCCATCCGCGATCGCCGGCAGCCTGCCCGTCACTGAGGCAAAAACAAAAACCGCAGGAAAGTACACGGAAAACGAGGTGACGTTGATCCGGGAGGCCCTGAACGAGTGCAACTGGAACAAAAAAGAAGCCGCCCGGCGGCTTGGCATCAGCCGCAGCACCCTGTACAACAAGATTCGAAAATACCGGATTTCACCGCCGACCATCCACTGATCAGTCTGATTGTGTAACATCTGCCTGCTTTTCATCTCAATTGTGTCCAAATATTACACACGGTTAAGTTATTGTTATCGATAAATTTTTTAAATTAGAACATTACCGTGTCCGGTTTGTGGACACAGCCGACCCCGAGATCGACCTCGAACGATCCTGAAGCCCACGACCAACCCGATAATCTTATCGCTTTTCTATTTAAAACCGGCCTTTTTTCTACTTCATATCGGTCGTTTACATATTCTCCCGATTTTCGGAACCGGCGGATGGAACGGTCCGTGCTCGTTTGGCACTCTCGTTGCATTGATCTTCATACGCGGGTTGTCTTCAAACTGGCCGAACGATGAACCTAAAACCCGCAAGGGAAGGCAACCCAACGGTGAAAACGGATATCACCATTGTTGATTCCTCGGAAGCGTCAGTGCGGTCGCTCGAAAAGGCCCTGGCAGAAAAACAATACCGAGTAACTTGGCTGGGTAAAACAGGGCTGGAAAACCATCTCAGGCAGAGCGACTGCCGAATACTGATACTCGATCTGGATTCCGTCCCGGTGGATATTTTGTTTTTCCGGCACCTGATGCGATCGCATCCCGGGATGAAAATAATCGTTGTTTCCAGGCACCCCTACCACCCTGAACTCGAAGAGGCCATGAGCCGACACATATTCGCCAGCATCAGCAAGCCGGTCGATCCGGATGAAATCGTTTTTCTGCTGAAAAACATCAGTGACAGTTCCGATTAACTATAGAGGCTTTCGAGATGGAATCTACCAAGTACCTTTTTTCAAGGAGGACACAATGAAGGTAAAATCATTCGTTCCGGTTTTGTTGCTCGTCCTTACTGCAGCGATTCTTGCGGCCTGCAGCGGCGAACAGCCCGTCGACGTCAAGGCGGTTCTTTCCACGGATAAGATTTACGTCGGCTCCGACACCTGCAAGATGTGTCACCTGGAGCACTACGACTCCTGGAAAATGACCCAGCACAGCCGCATGATCCAGGATGCACGGCAAAACCGCGACGTGCTCGTCACTGCTATCGACGAGAAGCGAGTTCGCGATGATCTGGCCAAACTGGAGGCCAAACTCAAGGTGCCTTCCGGCCAAATTTACGTTCCTACCGAGGATGAGGTCCTTTACACCATCGGCAGCCAATGGAAACAGCGGTTTATCATCAAAAAGGAAGATACCCTGTTCATCTCGCCGATCCAGTACAATGTCGAGACCGACCGGTGGGTCAACTACCATGAACATGACTGGCAAAAGCGGCCCTGGTTGCTGAAGTGCGGCGGGTGCCACGTCACCGGCACCGATTTGGAAAAACAAACCTTTATGGAACCGGGCGTGGCCTGTGAATCTTGCCACGGCAGGGGATCATGGCACGCGGCTTTGCCGAAGACGGCCGTCTTTGAAAAACGGCAAACCATCGTCAACCCGGCCAAGCTGCCGACGGGCGTGGCCCAGCAGATCTGCGGCGCCTGTCACAACCGAGGCAAAGCGAAAAAGATGAAAGGTGCCGGCTGGCCGGTGGGTTACGAGCCGGGCAAGGCGTTGTCATCTTTTTACGAATCGACGTCTTACGCCGGTGGGGACAAAAAACATCTATATTCAAACGAATTCTCGAAAGGCCACCACCAGCAGCATATCGACTGGTCCCAATCCCCGCACGCAAAGGAAGGCGTGACCTGCACCTCCTGTCACTATGTCCACCAGATCGGCATACCGCAAACCCGATCGCAGACCCAAGCTGCCGGTTCGGCGCAGTGCGCGCAATGCCATGAGATGGTGAACAGGAACGGGGCTCATCGAATCCATTCCTTTGCCAATTGTGTGGGCTGCCACATGCCCCGAATTGCAAAGAGTGCGGAAATCGGCGACATTCGCAGCCATACGTTTGTTGCGCTGCTGCCAAAAGAAACCATTGCCGATCCAACGATCCCCAACTCCTGCACATCCTGCCACAAGCACAAGGACGCCGACCTGCAGAAGCTGCAGGAAGCTTATGAAAAGCTCTCCCAACTGCCCCTAGCGCGGGGAGAGGTCATAGCACCTGTCGACTATGAGTAGGGGGGCTGAAGGAGAGGAACAATGGGCAAGATCATATCGTTGCAAAAATGGCTGACTGGCGCTCTTATCTTCGGGTTGATGCTATCCGGGAATCTTGCATCCGCCCAGGATGAAGTGGCCTCGGCCATTCGACGCTACAAAGCCTATGAAGCCAGTACCGGCTATTATGAGGAGTACGAAGTGCTGCCGCAGCGCCAGCGTCCCCTGATCACGATACCCAATATCCGCCAAGGTCTTATTCCCTATAGCCCAACAGCGGCTTCGGTACGCAGCCGCACCCATCTGGCGGATTCCCATCAGGGAATTCGATTTTACGCAGGGCGTCAATGTGCGGATTGTCATACGGCGGCGGCGATGGACATCCACACCACTCGTGCCAACTTGACCTGCCGCCAGTGCCACGGCGGAGAGCCGATTGCCAGCATCCACTATTACTGGTCACCGCTCAATCCGATCCGACGGCACGCCTATGTTTGCTCTAAATGTCACGAAGGCGCCAGCGCTTCGTATGCCGCATACGTGGTGCACGCACCGAATCCGTCCATGGCGGGCACCATGAAGAGTTTTCCGGTGCTCTTTTATGCCTTCTGGATCATGATCGCCATTGCGGTGGGAACCTTCGTGTTGTTCATCCCCCACACGGTGCTTTGGGGGATCCGAGAGCTGTTCGTCAAAAAGAAAAAAACCGGGGGTGAGCAAGATGAACAGGAATAGAATCAGGCGGTTTACTCCGCTGCAACGACTGTCCCATATTTTTCTCATCATCACCTTCCTCGTCCAATCGGCCACCGGGCTGGGCCGGATGTACATGGAGACCGCGTGGGGTCAGCGATTGTGCTGGTTTTTCGGCGGTTACGAGGCCAGCCGCGAGGTTCACATCTGGGTTGGTATCATCATGCTTTGCGGATTTGTCCTGCACGTCCTGTACCTGTTGGCGAAGGTAGAGTGGAAAGGCTTTCCGCAGAGCCTTTTCGGACCGGACTCGATGCTGCCGCGACCCGCTGATCTCAAGGAATTTTTCCAGCACGTGGCCTGGTTCTTCGGTGCCCGGAAACCACCGGAATTCGACCGCTGGGGCTATTGGGAAAAGTTCGACTACTGGGCGGTCTTCTGGGGGATGGTGATCATCGGGGTAACGGGGCTTCTGCTGGCCTGGCCGATCGCTGCCAGCCGCATCATGCCCGGCTGGGGATTGAACGTGGCTCTCTGGGTTCATCGAATCGAGGCGCTCCTGGCGATGGGCCATGTTTTTCTCATTCACTTTTTTATCGCCCATCTCAGGCGACACAATTTTCCCATGGACCGCGCGATGTTTGAAGGCAGCGCCGATTTGGATGCTGCTCGACATGAACGCCCGGCCTGGATCCGACGCCTGAGGGACAGCGGGCGCCTGGAGGGGATGCTGGTAACCGATTCGATGATCGGACAGCGCGTGCTGTTTTACCTGTTCGGGTATGCAGCAGTGGCGGCAGGACTCTTTCTGCTGATCGGCGCCCTGATCAACGTGCCGCACATTTCCTGGTAGCATCTTAAAGACTTTCGATCGTTGCTCTACCGGGAAAGCTATAGATCCGGTGCTACCATTAAAGGCAGGGTTCATCTCGACCCTGCCTTTTTTATGTGGTTCGTGAATCGGTTTTGACTTAAATCAATGCCCGGATCTGTCTGTTGAGGTAAAATTACATACAGGCACAAAAAATGCGCCGTTATTCCTTGCATTACCAATAGATAAGCCGGTGACAAAAAGCATGCGCCTTGACCCCCACAAAAATGATCTGATTTATCTCGCGCTGCTGGTAATAATCGTGTTCGGGCTGCCCCTTGCCATTCTCGCATACGATATCCACCAGCGGCCCCTCGCGGCGAAAAACGGTAGCAAGGAATTTGTCCTGACTGGCAGTGTGGAGAGGGGATGGATCGCAGGGGAGGTCAATGCGGTGGATGTCCTGTCTCTTTCCGCTCCAGCGCAGGAGAACAAGCCGGCAGAGCCGCTGATCGCCGTCGATAAAAACGACCGGGTGGTGCTGAAACTGCGCAGCAGCGATGTAACGCACGGATTCAGCCTGAAAGCCTATGGAATCTATCTCACCGAGGGAATTCAGCCGGGAAAAACCCTCTACGTTTCCTTTCTGGCCGACAAGGCCGGCAGCTTCGTTTTCGCCTGCAACGTTTACTGCGGAGATGTCCATCAACACATGCGTGGCACCCTGATCGTCAGAGAATGACGGAAGCTCCCACCGTTGTGTTTTTTTTATGGCAAGTTCCAAAAAAAAGATCGTTTTCCTTCTTCTCATTTCCTTCGAATTGGCCGTCATCATTCCCCTGGGTGCGGTTTTGCTGCCGACCCAGCCTCGCGGTCGGCGCATTGCCGTCGAAGCCCGCAAGTTCGGCTACACACCCGCACGCATCCACGTAAACCGGGGCGACACCATCGTTCTTTCAGTTTCTTCACGGGATGTTTCCCACGGGTTTCAGCTCGACGGTTATCCCCTGGATTTGATCGTCCGCAAGGGCGTGATGTTCCAAAAAAAATATGCGCACCCCCATGGGGATGACGGAAAAGAAGACTGGAACCGGGTTGCCTCCGTAAGCTTCGTTGCCGACCGGCCGGGCAAGTTTATTTTCCGCTGCACGCAGACCTGCGGCAACCTTCACCCATTCATGACCGGAGAGCTGATCGTCGGGCCCAACATTCCCTATTATCTGTTCTTGTCCCTGTCTATCTGGGTTGTCTTTGCCGCGCTTTTTTGGATGCGCTGCGTTCCCGGCCAGGATTCGAAAAACCGCTCCAAACGGATCGATATGTTGGGAAATCTGCCGCTGGTCAAACGGCTGGTGGGATACCGCGGTTTTCATTTCCTGGCGATTTTGCCCAACTTCATCGTATTTTACCTGTTCATTCTCAGCAGCCTGTGGGGCAGTCCGGTGGGCAACCGAAACATCGCCATTGTTTTTGTGTGGATACTGTGGTGGTTTCTGCTCAAAGCGGTGCTGGTGCCCTTCGGTGGGCGGCTCTGGTGCATGATGTGTCCCCTGCCGGCACCGGCCGAATGGCTCAGCCGCATGCGTCTTACGGCGGTTCGTTATGTCAGCAAGCCGTTCCGTCGTCTTCACCACCGCTTCCTCGGGCTTCAAAAGGATTGGCCCCTCCGCTGGCGTAAAGTCTGGCTGCAGAACATCCTTTTTCTGATGTTGATTTCGTTCGGCATGATCCTCATCACCCGGCCGGTTGCCACCGCCGTGGTTTTCATCGTGATCCTGGCTCTGACCGTCGTTTTGGCGCTGATTTATCGACACCGGGTTTTCTGCCTCTACCTGTGCCCGGTAGGCGGATTTCTGGGGACCTATTCGATGGCGGCCATGACAGAAGTACGGGCGGTGGATCCCGACATCTGCAAACGTCACAGGGAAAAAACCTGTCTTGTCGGCGGGCCCAACGGCTGGGCTTGTCCCTGGAACCAGTATGTCGGCAAAATGAACCGCAACAACTATTGCGGGCTATGCACCGAATGCATCAAAAGCTGTCCCAAAAGCAATGTCAGCATATTCTTGCGCCCTTTCGGGTCCGACCGGGTTCTCTCCGGATACGACGAGTTTGTAAATGTCAATATCATGCTGGCCATTGCGATCGCTTTTACCGTCACGATGCTGGGCCCCTGGGGGTTTATCAAAGATGCGGCCAACGTCACCGAAACCCGGCAACTCGTGCCTTTTCTCCTCTATCTGGCGGCGATCTGGAGCAGCGCACTGGTGGTGTTTCCAGCTCTTTTACTGTCATCTGCCGTTTTATCCCAACGGACAGCCGGCCGGTTGGTTCGCGGCCGCCGCTTCACCCTGCGACAGGCTTTTATCCTGATACCGGTTGGCATCTTTGCCTGGATCGCTTTCAGTCTACCAGCGATCATGGTTAACTACGGGTACATCTTTTCGGTATTCTCGGATCCCCTGGGGATGGGGTGGGACCTTTTTGGAACCGCCGATATGCATTTCGTCCCGCTGATACCCGAATGGATTCCCGTTATCCAAGGTATCGTGGTGCTGGTCGGGTTGTTTCTGGGAATCCGCGGCGCAGGAAGAGGCCTGAAAAGCCTGGCCCCGGATCCATCTATTCTCTGGCGGCTGATGTTGTTCCCGGCCCTTTTTACTCTGCTGGCAGTAAACATTCTCCTGTTCCTATTTATGGGCTGAGCCCAATTACCCTCTTTCCTGCAACTGGTTCTTTTTTACCCACTTCGATCGTTCCCGCGCCGAAAAACTGAAACATTTTTACCCGCCTTTTTCACTGAAATGGCCGATGCTTTGTCCATCACCTCTCTATCTCGAATCCGAATAAGCAAAAATTATGTTGTATTTCAAGTAGTTATAAATTTCATGGGTCAGCGAAGCAATCTTTGGCACAAACCATGCTCTATACCGGGCAGAACTTGGGAATGGAAAATCGTCATTTCACACATCACGAACAAAAGGAGAACTAAAATGAAAAACAACACATTTCGCAACGTGATTTTGATCGCTGCTACTGTCAGTCTGGTCGGTGTGGGCGCCACGGCGTTCGCCGGTCGGGGAAAAGGCGGTTGGGATCGCGGTCCGGGCTACGGCCGCGGATCGATGATGGAAGAGCTTACCGACGAGCAAGTAAAGGCCATCGAAGAAGAGCGCAACGCGTTTCGCAAAGAGACGGAAAGTCTTCGCCAGAATCTCAACGTGAAGGAACTGGAGCTGAGAACGGAGCTGGCCAGGGAGAATCCGGATGCAAAGAAAGCGCTGGCCCTGCAAAAAGAGATTTCCGGTCTGGAGTCCGACCTGGATCAAAAGCGCATCGAGCATATGCTCAAGATGCAGAAAATTACGCCGTATGCCGGCCGCGGTTACATGATGGGCCGCGGGGGCCGGATGGGTTACGAACCCGGTTCGGGCGGTGGCGGTTATGGGCCCAGAGGTGGTGGGCATGGTCCCAGGGGCGGAGGCTCCGGGTTTATGGGCGGTTATGGGGGTCCTTGCTGGCAATAACAAACAAAAGGATTGTCGTGCTTCCGGTGCAGCCCGTTTCTCCGCCTCGATGGGAAACGGGCTGAAACCGGTTGCGGTTGGCGCTATCCGATGTGACCTGAAAGAAAACTGCTCCAAGCGTGTCCCTGCAGATTGATTCATGCTGTATCGTGAATTACTATTGATTATAATTGACAACCAGAAGGGAGAATAAGAAATCTCTTTCAAAAGTCGAAAAGATCGATGGCTGGCTTGGCTGTTTACCCGGTATCCGTCGCTGGTACGTCGGTGGGCGCGAAAAGCGGATATTATCACCTTTTCCGACATCCCCTGGGCACCACTGAAAAAAAGTATCACCGCAAGCCGTATGGCGCTGATCACCACCGGCGGCGTACATCTCCAATCGCAGGCGCCTTTTGACATGCTGAATTCATCCGGCGATCCCTCCTACCGGGAGATCCCTGCAGATACCCCTGTCGAACGTCTCACCATCGCCCACAACTACTACGACCATTCGGATGCCGATCGGGATCTCAACGTCCTTTTTCCTCTCGAACGGCTTCGTGAGCTGGAGCAGTTCGGTGAAATCGGGCAGGTGAACCGTCGCCACTATTCCTTTATGGGCCACATCAACGGCCAGCTGATCGATGTGCTGGTCAACGAGACCGTGCCCCAGGTCGTAGATGCCCTCGTCGAGGATGCGGTTGACGCCGTACTGCTGACGCCGGCCTGAGGTCTTTGCAATCAGTCCGTGGGGCTGATACAGCGCGCGGTGGAAGCCGCCGGTATGGCGACGATATCGGTTTCCCTGTCAAAGGAGATCACCCGCAAGGTAAATCCCCCCCGGGCAGTGTATACAGGGCTGCCGTTAGGGCATCCTCTCGGTTTTCCGGGACAGGCATTTCGCCAGTTGCAGATCCTGCGGTTGATACTGCGGTATCTGGAAGAAATCGATTCGCCGGGCACTCTTATCGAGTTGGATCTTTCGGAAGCGAACGACCCCGAGGTGCGGTGTGCATCTTGCATTCACTGAGCCGTCGGCCGACATCGGCGCAGAGCTGTGATTACACGAATTTCAACCAAGCACACAAGGAGAATACCCATGTTCAAAGGTAAGGATCCTGTCAATATATATATCGACCCGGTCTGTATGATGCAGGTAGATCCGCAGGTGCAGCATCCGACGCTCACATACCAGATGCGCACCTATCATTTTTGCGCCGACTCCTGTAGACGGACTTTTGAGGAAAACCCGGATAATTACCTGGGAGAAGTGCAACCCCGAAAGAAGAACCTGTGGCAGCGTTACCTCGATCGGTTGAACAAAGCCACCGGCGGCAAACCGCCATCTTGCTGTCAATGAGGATTCGTTCTTTGGGGTGGTCTAAGGTGCCGGGATGGAAAAACGAAAGCTGCTCCATGTGACCGGTAATCATCAATCGCTGCGATAGATCAATTGACGGTCGCTGCGGACCCACTCTCGCATTCCTCCCGCAAAATGATAAACCTGTGTGTATCCCAATTTGACCAGACTGTCTGCCGCTACATATCCCATGGGCCCGGTCAGACAGTATACAACGATTTTGTTATCTTTGGCCGCCGGCAGCCGGTCTTTGAGCCGTTCGACGGCGTGGTAGGGCAAAAACAAATCGGTTCCCGGAATCTCTCCCTGATACGGCACGTGCACGTTGAGCAGAAGAAAATCCTTTGCTTCGAGAAGGCGGCTAAACTCGGCAAATGATAGGTTTCGGTACTCCCCGGATTGGCCTTGTGCGATCTGGGGTTGCACGAGCGCAACAACGACAATAATCAAAACACCCAGCCATCGGTTGTTACGGTTATTCATATCACGCTTCTCCCAAGTGAAGTGGGTCATTTTTACCCTGCTGATCCTCCACCAGGGTGGTTCGAAAATCGTGCATCAGCGGAAAGGCCCCGAAAATATTTGGTTCACCGTCGTACGGAATTGCTGGCACCAAACTTGCTATACCACATTGTGGTAATATAATTACGATAACAAAGATTGTGAACCTTGCCTGGCGTCTAGCCAATGCAGGGCAATTTCACGACAAATGCTAAACGAATATGACCACATCGCTTTCCATGAAAGGAGAAGGACAACGATGACATCTATCGAAATATCGAAAGCAACCCACCGTGTGTGGATCCGTGCGATTCTGATGACCCTCATCGCCGGACTGATTGCTGTTTCGGCTTTTGCACACGGTCCCAAGGGGCACGGTGAACAGTCATTTACCGCCCTGGAAGCCGCAAAAAAGGGTATCACGCTATATGATAAGCTGGTCGCCGGCGGAAAGCTCGAGGAATCCTGGGAGACCGAATTGTCCGGTATCAAGGTGTTCTCCCGCAGCAAGGAAAATGCGAACGAATTCGTGGTTCAGTTCGACCGCGGTCAGGGAGAACCCCGGTCGGTCTATATTTTCTTTGATGAAAAAGGTGCATACAGCGGTTCGAATTTTACCGGAGAATAACCGGCAGAGAGGGAAACGTAATGGGTGCAATTACCGAAAAAAGAGGTGGCGAGCTTGGCCCGCGAATGGGTGATTGGTCGCAGCCGGCCAAGGCACTGGCCACAATGATCGTTTTGATGCTCGCCATCGGTATGGCCGGAGCCTTGGGTCAGATCATCGTGCACGATATCATCCCGACTTTTTTCGGATCGGAAAAACACGCCATGCCGGAAATGGAACCGATGTCCGAGGCGCCCTCCGGAAGGGGGGATCTGTTTTCGGAAACCGCGCCGGCTGTGGAAAAAAGTCGGCCGGCGCTTCACCAAACCGATGAATTCATCTTTGCCCTGAAATTTACCCACATCCACATATTCGGAATGAGCGGGATCTTTATTGTCATGGGGGCGCTGGTACTTTTTTTGGATATGGGGACCGGGCTGCGCACCTGGCTGATCACACTGCCTTTCATCGGTATCCTCATCGACCTTGCGTCCGTCTGGCTAAAGATCTTTGTGGATCCGGCATTTTTCTGGCTGCACATCCCCGGTGGAGTCCTTTTCGGCGTGGTGTTTGCGGTGGATTCCTTCTTCATCCTGAAACAACTATGGGGTCGACGGGCGACTATCGCCACATGATCTTTAAAAAAGATCCAATGCAACCAGCGGCGACCGGGCAGACGGCTTTTGCAGCGTTGCTCGAGCCCACGATGACATCACGTGGGATGAGGTCAGATTCGACATCGATGAAGACCGCCAGTGAATAATGCAAAAAGGAAAAAGTATATGAACCTTCGCAGAAGACAATTTTTACAAACCATAGCCGGGGCGGCACTCGGCACCACCCTGGCACCGCTGATGTCAACTATCGGGTTTGCCAAGCCATCTGCCCGAATCAAAGAATTTCAGTTTACGGCTTCCGCAACACAGGTGCAGCTGGGCGAAGGACCGGATTTCGAAGCCTGGACTTACAACGGACAGGTGCCGGGGCCGGAGATTCGGGTCCAGGAAGGCGACATCATCCGGGTGACGCTCAAAAACGACCTCGCGGATGCAACCACCATTCACTGGCACGGTATTCCGCTGCAAAATCCGATGGATGGCGTACCCGGCATCACGCAGCCGGCCGTCAAACCCGGTGAGACCTTTGTCTATGAGTTCGAGGCGCGGCCGGCGGGCAGTTTTCTGTACCACTCCCACGCCGGCTATCAGCTCGATCAGGGGCTTTACGGGCCCCTGGTCATTGAGCCGTCACGAGCGGAGCAAGCCTATGACCAGGAATTCACCCTGGTGCTGGAAGACTGGGTGTTGCGAGACGGTGGCGGAACGGCGTCCGTACAGCGGCGCCCTCCGATGGGCGGCATGCACGGCCGCATGCACCGTGGCCCTGCCTTCGGGCCTGCCGACGGCCCGCTGTGGGAACCGGTTTACGACGGGTACGCGATCAACGGAAGGGTCAACGGCGCCATCGACGGCCTTCTGGTGCGAAAAGGCGACCGGATCAAGATTCGTTTGATCAATGCCTGCTCGGCCACGGTTTTTTTCCTGCGCCTGGCCGGCCACTCGCTGACGATCACCCATGCCGACGGAAACCCGATCCGTCCGGTGGAAACCGATGTAGTGCGCATCGGTATGGGAGAGCGCTATGACGTGATGTTTACCGCCGACAATCCGGGCAACTGGCTGCTGGCGGCCTACGATTCCGGACTGGGAGAGGGGCGTTTGCAAATTCCGGTGTTGTACCGCGATGTGCGCCGCGAAGAGCCGCAGACACCTGCCTTTCATCGCAACCTGCGCATGGCGGACTACGGTGAATTTCAGGCGCTTCACCCGACCGATTACCGCGGCGGTGAGGCGGATCGCATTTTCAACCAGCCGCTGAGCGGCGGTATGCATTCGTCTGCGTGGGGTATCAACGGTCAGGTCTATCCCTATGCCGATCCGCTGATGGTCAAAAAAGGCGAGAGAGTGCGTCTGCGCTACAGCAATCACAGCATGATGCCGCACCCGATGCACCTGCACGGCCACTTTTTCCGGGTGATCAACCGCTCCCTTCCACCCGAGCAGTGGGTGCAAAAAGACACCCTCATCCTGGATCACATGCAGCGCTTCGATGTCGAATTTATGGCCGACAATCCCGGCCGGTGGTTTCATCACTGTCACAACCTCTACCACATGGAAGCCGGCATGGCGAACGTGGTTGTCTATGAAAACTTTTCCAACAGCATGACGTTTTAATCGTTCTACGCAAAGCGGCGTGCATATGATGTTATTCACCCAAAAACACCCTCTTTTTCCGGCTTTCGTGCCGGCCCTGGTGGCAGTGGCAACATCGGCCTGCGCCCAACCATACGGACGATACAGCGATCGAATGATGGGACCCGGTTTTCACGGA
>JAHEIV010000358.1 GCA_024639205.1 Deltaproteobacteria bacterium
TCTGGCAGCCTGTTCGTTTCCCGGCTCGAGTGGCGATGACGAATACCTGATTCAGGTGGGTGAAAGGCTCGTGACCGTCAATGAGTTCAACAAGGCTCTGGAGATCGCAAAGGCCGCCTATCCGCACAACATCATGCAAAACCCGGAAGATTACCGGCAGACCCAGATTCGATTGTTGAACCAGATGACAGAAGAACTAATTTTGCTGGAAAGAGCCCGGGAACTCAACATTGATGTGTCTGACGAAGAAGTCGATCGTGCCGTGGCGGCAGTCAAGGCAGATTACCCCGATGAGGAGGCTTTTGAACAAACGCTGCTGGAGTACGCAGTTTCTTTTCCAGAGTGGAAAGACGGCCTTCGCACGCGCCTGTTGATGGAAAGGCTGATTGATAGCGAGCTGAAAGACCAGATCGTCATTACCCCTGATGAAATTGCACGCTATTACAGGGAGAACTACGGTAACGAATCCATGGCTCCCGGAATCAATGAAAATTCCGAAGGGTTTAACGAAATGATCGTCAATCATTTGCGTCATAACAAAACCGAAAAAGTCTACCGGACCTGGATAGAGAAAATCCAGAAACGATACACCATAAAGATAAATCAGAAAGAATGGGACAAGATTCTTTCTTCCTGACATCGGGTTACCCTTCGGGCAACCGCCGCAACGACGAGAGAAAGCGGGACGACCTGCAGGCAAACGTCGGTCGGTTGCATGCGCTCGCCGTTGCGACCCGGGGAGTTTTAATTGCAGCTGTCATGGCGGTCCCTTTGCACTGCCTTGCGGTTGAGATTGTCGACAGAGTCGTTGCCGTCGTCAACAATGACGTGGTTTCGCTTTACGAATTGAATCTGTCGGTGCAACCTTACATTGAGCAGATTCAATCTTCGCAATATCCTGTCGATGTGGAACGTAAGCTCATGTTTGACGTGCGCCAGAAGGTTCTACAGGAGCTCATCGATCAGAAGCTGACCGATCAGGAACTGGCCAGACTGCAGATTTCGGTCACTGAAACTGAGTTGGATCGCGCCATCGAGCGGATGAAGGAGTCCAACTTTCTTACGGACGAAAAGTTAAGGGCCGCATTGGAGGGACAGGGGCTGACGTACGAGGAATACCGGGAGCGGATGGAAAAACAGCTGTTGCGGTCAAAACTGGTTAACGTTGAAATCCGATCCAAGATTGTCATCACCGAAGAGGAAATTAAAGAGTACTACGAAAACCACCCTGCCGATTACGCCGGCGAGAGGAAGTACCTGCTGCACAATTTCTACACCCGGCTGCCGTCCATGGCTGTTGAACAAGATCGGCAGATCGCGCTGGGGATATTGGAGACGATCCACCGGGAGCTTGAAGACGGAAAACCGTTTGAATCGCTCGCGGCTGAGTATGCCGGCGCTACTGCGATGGTAGAGTCGAGTGAGCTGGGTTATTTCAAGCTCGAAGATCTTTCCGCGCAACTCCGGGAGGTCATCGGCCCCATGCAAGCCGGGTCTTACACCCCTGTGCTGGCATCGGAATTTGGTTATCAGATTGTATATGTGAAATCTATTGAAGAGGTCGGCGGAAAAACACTGCAAGAGGCTGCGAAGGAGATTCAGGACAAACTCTACAAAGAGGTTGTCGATAAAAAGTTCGAATCCTGGCTGCAGGTGCTTCGAGAAAGATCGCACATTAAAATCATCAATTAGTGCCCATTCATAAATGGCCTTTTTCCCGCTGGGCTGCGTTCTCCGTGGATTTCCGGCTGCGGCGTATCATGAAATACGCCTCACCGCAAATCCTTGTGCGGCCTTGCCCAACGAAAAAAATTCTCATCTCTGAATGGACACTACGTAGTTATAGCGAATATAGGTAGATGGGCGCCACGCGAGGTCCCATCTCATCAACTTTCAGGTGAGATTCAAGAACAGATGACTCCAGAGGCGGACAAATCATCTGATTCCTTCGGACAGTATTTGCAGGCCGTCCGGACTGAAAAACGGATCAGTCTCGAGACCGTCTCCGAAGAGACCCGGATACGGCTGGAAACGCTGCAGCAGATCGAAGAAGAAGACCATCGAAATCTTCCGGACGAAGTGTTCGTAAAGGGATTCTTACGGGCGTATGCGAACGCCATTGGAGCGAGCGGAGACGAGGTTATCCGTCGATACCAGCTGCGACTGGCTGTGTATCGCAAGGTGGCCCTGTCGGAAGCGGCGCTGCTGCGGTCGGGGAAAAGGTTCTGGACACGGCTGGTGTTGTCCCTGGGAACGCTGGCCCTGTTGATCGTTATTTCTATCCTGGCCTTTTCGCTGATCCGTGAACACCCGCAGCCGCCGCCCACACCCGAGATCGAAGCCAGCGACAAGGCCGCTGAAGCGCCAGGGATGAATGCCGATCCGGTCGAGGCCTCACCGCCGGAAACCAACTCTGGCAACGGTTTACCGCCGAAACCGGCGGCAAAACTACTGTTGCGCGTCAACACCCTTGAGGAAACCTGGCTGAAGATAATAATCGACGACCTGGTGCCGATGGAGTACAGCCTGTTTCCAGGAGACCGCATCGAACTGGAAGCGGGATCGGGCTACAACCTGTTGATCGGTAACGCGGCCGGTGTTGAACTTTTTCTGAACGATCAACCGGTGGCTGTACCCGGCAAAAGCGGAGAGGTGGTAAACATAGAGCTGCCTTGAAAGATATCCAGCACATGCTTGCTTTTTTGCCCGTTGCCCTGGTTGCCGCGTTTGGGGCACGAAAGTTTTCATCCGGTACTGCATTCAGATAGTAGCCCTTTTTGCATTTTCCCCATCCGGTGAGGATGATGTTATCGGATCTGAATAATAAAATTCTGCTTGACAGCATTAAACGATTGCTGCGACGCGGGGCCGCCGCACGGCTGAAGAATATCATCAATAAAAGCCATGCTGCGGACCTGTCCGTGGTATTTCGTTCCCTGTCTCACTCCGACCGGCTGCGATTGTTCAACCTGCTCCAGGATATCGAACAGAAAGGGCTTCTTTTCAGCGAACTGGAAGAAGACATCTTTCTGGACCTGGTGGAGGAGATGAAGGCAGAAGACATCGTCGAGATTTTTGAAACCATGCCCACCGACGATGTCGCTGATTTGCTCGGCAGGATGCCCGAGGAGCAGTCCGATGCCATCCTTGCCAGGATGAAGAGGGAAGGGTCAGACGAGCTCGAAGGGCTGCTGCGCTATGAGGATGATTCCGCCGGCGGCATCATGGTCCCGGATTTTGTCGCACTGACCCAGGAAACCACGGCAAAAGATGCTATCGCATCCCTTCAGAAAGAATACCTGGATGTTGAAATGCCTTTTTATCTTTACGTGGTCGACGAATACAGCAAACTGGTTGGGGTGAGTTCTTTGCGTCAACTGGTCGTGGTCCCACCGGAAACACCGTTAAAGGAATTTATGAGCACCGATGTATTCTCCGTGCGCACCGATATGGATCAGGAGGAAGTCGCCAAGCTGGTCGCCCGCTATGACATTCTTGCGGTACCGGTGGTCGATGAAACGAACCGCCTGGTCGGTATCGTCACCGTGGACGACGTTATCGACATCTTCCGCAAGGAGGCGACCGAAGATATCTTGAAAATGGCAGGCGCCGGTGAGGAATTTGTAGAGACTAAATCGATATTTAAAAGCACGAAGATTCGCCTGCCCTGGTTGTTCGCCAGTTGCCTCGGCGGCATCCTCGTTTTTTTCATTATCGATCAGTTTGAAAGCAGTCTGAGCAAATACATCTATCTCGCTGCATTCATTCCCGTTATCATGGGTATGGGGGGGAAACATCGGCACCCAGTCGTCCACAATCGTTGTGCGCGGCCTGGCAACCGGCAGGCTCAGCATCCGGGAGTTCTGGACGGTCATAACCAAAGAGC
>JAHEIV010000359.1 GCA_024639205.1 Deltaproteobacteria bacterium
CATCCGGATCATCAACGAGTATGAGTATTCCATAAAGGACCGACAGTTCGGTTCCATCGTAGCCAAGGTCAAAGCAGACAAGCCGGATGCCATCTATGCTTCGGGTTATTACTTCACCGCTGGGCCGCTGGTCAGCCAACTCAGAGCCGCAGGAGTAACCGTGCCGATCATCGGCCAGGAAGGCTATGATTCTCAAAAATTCATCGAAATTGCCGGCGCAGCCTCCGAAGGGATAATAATCACCACCAGCCTGGATCGCGATTCGAATGTGCCCGAAACCAGGAATTTCATTCGCGCCTTCGAGCAAAAGGCCGGTTTCAAGGTCGACATGGTCGCAGCCTCAGCCCACACAGCCGTCATGGTCGCAGCCGACGCTCTCAAGCGCGCCGGATCGACCGATCCGCAGGCGTTGCAGAAAGCGATTGCCGCTACCAACCTGAAGGTATCCACCGGCACGATCGCCTTCAACAATTTGGGGGAAGTAGTAAAAGCCGTGCAGAACCAGGTGGTAAAAGACGGCAACTGGCACCGGCATTCGATCATCGACGATCCGGAACTGCTGGCGCCACCGGACAAATAGCGGTACTACCCGGCGTTTCCGAATCGGTACTTGCTCACCCATGAGGCGGATAAAAATCCGCCCTGGATCCCATCCTTCGCATGAGGGGGATCCAGGGCGGGATATCGGAAAAAACAATCTGAAGAAAGTCCTGATCCTTTGTTATACCTGGAACTGCTCATTCAAGGATTGATACACGGCAGCATGTATGCCGTTATTGCCGTCGGACTGACTCTGGTTTATGGTCTGTTGCGCATCCTGCACGTCGCCCACGCCGGTCTTTTTGCCCTGGGGGGCTACCTCGGCCTGCTGATCACCAATGCAACGACAAGCCTGCCCCTGGGGATGTTCACGTCAGCGATCGTTGTCGGTATTTGCGGTATGCTCATGTACCGTCTCTGCTACCAACCCATCCTCGATCGCCCTCCTTACGTGGCCTTGATTGCTTCCATCGGCCTGTTCATCGCCATGGAAGAGATCTTTCGCCTGGTTTTCGGCCCGTACGGTCTGACGTACAAAAACCCCCCGCTCCAGTCACAGATCAACCTCATGGGTATCACCCTGCGGTCCGCTGAAGTCGGCATGGTCATCTCCGCGCTGATACTTTTGGGTATTCTCGCCTATTTGTCACAGCGCACCCGAATCGGTATCGCCTGGCGGGCTACGGTAGATGATCCCGAAATTTCGAAGTCTTTCGGCATCGACACCATCAAGGTTCGTTACCTGAACTTTTTCATCGGCTCCGCCCTGGCCGCAGTAGCCGGTGTTTTCATCTCGCTGCTGAGCAATCTGGTGGAGCCGACAATGGGCGGCGTCCCGAGTTACAAAGCCCTTGCAATTATTGTGCTCGGCGGCCTGGGCAATGTCACGGGCACGCTGATTGCCTCTTTGCTGCTGGGGGTAGTGGAGGCTTTCGGCACCATTTACATCGGCTCTTTTTTAGATCGGGACGCCATTGCTTTCGCGTTTCTGATTGTCATTTTGATGATCCGGCCCCAGGGGCTGTTTGCCGGGAAATAGCCCGGTGAGAGCGAAACTTTACCAGCACCAATGAACTGTCACAAAAAGGGTAAATGAGCGGCATCGGATATGGGAATATATGAAATCAGTCTGGCCACGGTTGTATGCATCAATATCATTTTGGCCCTGGGGCTGAATATGATCTCGGGTTTCTGCGGGCAGATCAGCTTAGGGCATGCTGCGTTCTATGGAATCGGCGCCTACACCGCGGCGCTTATGGTCAAGGCGGGATTTCCCATTCCGCTGACCATAGCGGCCGGCATGATATCGGCCGGTGTGGCGGGTCTGATTGTCGGCCTGGCCAGTCTGCGTGTACGACATGACTTTCTGGCCATCACCACCATGGGTGTCGGTTTTTTGTTTCTGGGGATCGTTCGCCAGCAGGAGTTGCTGGGAGGGGAACTGGGCATCTCCGGCATCCCTTCAGCCGGCCTGGGCAAAATCGGCTACCTGGCGGTAGTATTTGCAATTGCATCGCTGTCCGCCGTCTTCAGCTTGTGGATCAAACGCTCCTGGATGGGTTTTGCTTTCGACGCAGTGGCAGATGATGAAGACACCGCCCGGGTGGTGACAGTGGATGTGGGGGCCTATAAGCTGGCGGCCTTTGCGATGGGTACCGCCATGGCCGGTGTCGCCGGCGGGCTGTACACCTACTTTGCCCGCTTCCTGATGCCCGACGACTTCGGGTTTATCACCTCCATCACGGTACTGTCGATGGTGGCCGTCGGCGGAATCGGTTCGGTTTTCGGTGTGATTGCAGCCACGATCATTCTTACCCTCATGCCTGAATTTTTTCGTTTCATCAGCGATTACAAGCTGCTGGTTTACGGCGCGCTTCTGTTTGCGGTCATGCGATTTGCGCCCGAAGGGCTGGCCGGATTCGCAAGGGACGCATATAGGCGGCTCACGGTAAAAAAGCAGGCCGGGGAGACGGTATAATGGGCGCACTCCTGGAGGTCAGCGGCATAACCGTTCGTTTCGGAGGGGTCACCGCGCTCAAGGAGGTTTCGTTCCAGGTGAATGCCGGAGAATTTCTGTGTTTGATCGGACCCAACGGCGCCGGCAAAACGACTCTGATGCGGGCTGTAACCGGGATCATCAAACCCGATGCCGGCAGGGTGAAGCTGGACGGCAGGGACATTTCGCACCGACCGACACATGAGCGGGCGAGATTGGGTCTTGCGCTGACCCACCAAATTGTGCGCCCCTTTCGCTCCATGACCGTTCTGGACAATGTGGCCCTGGCTGCCGGTTACCAGCGGTTCCATCACATTCTAAAGGCCATGGGTTCGGTGGACCGTTCCGCTGAAAGGCAGCGGGCGCGAAAATACCTGGAATTAGTGGGAATAGAAGATGTGGCCGATAAAAGTGTGGTGGGCCAGCCGCTGGGAGTCGCCAAGCGGCTCGAAGTGGCACGGGCGCTGGCACTTGAGCCGAAAATTCTGCTTCTGGACGAACCGCTGGCCGGTTTGAACAGCGTAGAGGCCGCCCGTCTGGCTGATACGATAACCGGGATCAACCGCGATGGTCTGACGGTGATCATGATCGAACACAACCTTGGAGAAGTGCTGCGCGTCAGCCAGCGGCTGGTGGTGCTGGATAACGGTCGTAAAATCGCCGACGGCCTCCCGATGGAGGTCATACAAAATCCGTCCGTTCGGGCGGCCTACGTGGGAAAGGAAAGCCAGCATGCTGCGGCTTGAATCCCTGAGTTGTGGATACGGCGAAATGACGGCGGTCCACGAACTGACGTTGAACGTTCCGGCTGGCGAAATTACGGCCCTGCTCGGTGCAAACGGAGCCGGCAAGTCGTCCACCATCATGTGCATCGCCGGTCATGTTGCGGTAATCAGCGGAAGCCTTCTGTACCGGGATATCGATATCACCGGCGCTTCTCCGATGGCCAGGGTGAAAGCCGGCATCGCCGTCGTACCCGAGGGCCGGCGCCTCTTTTCAAACTTGACGGTAAAGGAGAACCTGATTGTCGGCGGCTACAGCCGGGCGAAGGAAAAAACCGGTCCGGGTATGGATCGGGTCCTGGGTCTGTTCCCCAGGCTGAAAGGGAGACTGGGACAGCTGGCCGGATCTTTGTCCGGAGGTGAACAGCAGATGCTGTCTATTGGTCGGGCAATGATGGCCGAGCCCGAGCTGCTGCTCATCGATGAACTGTCATTGGGGTTGATGCCGAAAATCATCGACATCTGCTACGAGGCCATCGCCGAGCTAAAAATTGCCGGGTTAACCATCCTGCTGGTTGAACAGAGCACGCAGCGGGCGCTGGAAGTGGCAGATCGAGTCTGTGTTTT
>JAHEIV010000020.1 GCA_024639205.1 Deltaproteobacteria bacterium
TACATGCGCCGCGATCGGGATATGATGGCTGGCGATCTTCCATTGCAAGAAGGCGGCCCATATGACTTTATTTATCCCGACGGTGAGGTCTCATACAGCACTACCAGCCACACGAATGAGCTGGTAAGACTCTACGCTCAGGGTGCGGGGGCCGTATTCAAATTCATGCGCTTTGAACGCCTGTGGTATCCCTGCTCGCGGCTCATCGATAACACCCACATTTATCACGTGATGGCTTCGGCGGCAGGCGTGCCCCAGCCAATTTATCTTCAACTCTCCGATCGGCGATCAGCACGGTGTTTTGGGCATGGTAAAGATGGCTGAAAAAGAAAGTACAAAAGCGGAACGGAAACATGCTCCGCGGCAAACTGTCCGGGGAGTAAGATTAATGGTGCTGTCGGCAGAACACTCTTACGTTGTGCCGCATGGTTTTTAATTGCCGGTTTGGGGGAAGATTCGCTGTGCGGCAAATCTGCCATTGGAAGCCGGTGCGGGCAAAGGGCCACCGCGTAAACGCAGGTTCGGTGTATCGGCATCTTCCTTTCCAGGCTCAAGAATGGTTGTGGGTGGAAAGATGGGAAGATAGGCTGCGATCGACTCCAGGTCGGTTGGGAGAATTGTCAGAAACCGTTAGCTCCGGAATATCCGTCTGTATCGGCCAGAACGTCTCTTCGCCGACAGCCGGCGCCTTTGCGGCGATCACGACCGCTGCGGCGGTCATTGCCTGATCGGGGTTGGATCGGCAGCGATGAACGGTTCAGGGAATAATCCACCGTTTTGTTGTAACCCACCCCGCAGCCATAGCGGTAAAACACAACTGCGTCTGACAACTCTCTGACCCAGCGAATGCGGGCCTTGTGCAAACAGGGGCCGTTGCCGTAGGGCGGCTCTTCCACCACAATAGAGATCACTTCCCCGGGCCGACAGTTGCATTCGGTTTCGATGTACATCCCCTTGCGGCTGAAGTTAAACATGGCGCCATTGAACCATTTTTTCCCCTGCCGATGCGTAACCAGCACCGGCGTCTGGCAACGGAAACGCCGCTTTCTTCGCTTTTCTTCCATGGTATTTGCGGGAGTTGTGGTAACGATCGGATCGGCTTATTCCTGTTATCGCCAATGCATGCGGTTGTCAACCGTGTACAAATCAGTTGTGCGAATCGGTATGCTCAGCATTCCTCCGAGCCGTGAAGGCTGCGAGCATCTCGAGGCTTCCGGGGCTGCTTTTGGTGTCACCGACTGTCCTACCTGCCGGATGCAGAGGGAGCAGCTCGGCAACAAACCGGTACGGCACCCCGTTGAAATCGTTGCCGATCTGATAATCTATTGAGGCAGGTTCTTCTACGCTTTGGCCGCCGGCAATCGCGGTTGGATTATCGTGTCGACAGTCATCTTTTCCGGTGGAACCCGATCGGCGCGGAGGTGCGGTTTACTCCGCCCGCAGCGCTTCGATCGGATCCAGGTTGGCCGCCCGGACAGCAGGCAGCACGCCGGCCGTCAGACCGATTACGGCTGCCAGCAGTTCGGCCAGCACGACATACGACCACGGCGTGTGGGTGGGAAGAGCCGGTACCGCAACACCGAGTAGCCAGGCACCACCGGTACCGATCACCAGCCCTGCCAGCCCGCCGACACTGGCAAGCATAACGGCTTCGCCGATGAACAGTGCCAGTATCTGGGGTCGACCCGCACCGATGGCTCGCAACAATCCGATTTCTCCCGTGCGCTCGTTGACCGCAATGATCATGATGGTCAAAATCCCCACTCCACCGACCAGCAGGGAAATTCCCCCCACCGCTCCCACCGCCAATGTAAGAATGTTCAGTACGGATCCGAGCACTTCCAGCATCTGCTCCTGGGTGGTGATGGTAAAGTCTTCTGACCCGTGGCGGGCGATGAGCAGGCTGCGAGCCCGGCGGGACACCTCTTCCGCACTGGCTCCGGCAGCATAGAGCAGATCGATTTCCATCAGGCTTTCCCTGTTGAACAGCGACAACGCTCGTGTTGCGGGAATGTATACCGCATCATCCAGGTCGAATCCGAGCATCTGCCCCTTGGACTCCATCACGCCGACCACGCGGTAGCGTTCACCACCGATGCGCACTCTTTTTCCCAGGGGGTTGCGGTTGCCGAAAAGCTCGTTTTGAACCTTGCTGCCCAATACCACCAGGGCCCGTGGAGATCGAGGATCGTCATCCGGCAGAAATCTCCCCTTGGCCACTTTAAAGCGCCAAACGCTGGGTGCTTCCGGTCCGACACCGAAGATGTAAGTGCGTCGGCTTCTGCCGACAAATTCCACCGGGGCATTTCCCTGAACCACCGGAACGGATGCAATCACCGCCGGGATCCGCTTCAATGCCTCGGCATCGGCGAGAGTCATCGGCCGCACGTTGCTGATGATCGCCCCGGATATGCCGGCGGTGGTGGTCTTGCCGGGGGCGATGCCGATCAGGTTGGTACCGAACTGAGTGAACTCGGCCAGCACAAAACGGTGGACCCCCTCGCCCAAAGATGTGAGCAGCACCACTGCGGTGATCCCGACAGTGATGCCCAGTGCTGTCAGGAAGCTGCGCAGCCGGTAACTGAATACAGCCCCGAGCGAAAGTTTGATCAGTTCTTTAAAGCCCATCATTTCCTTATCCTGCCGGTTTGCTGCGAATGCACGGCGGTATTCGATCGCTTATTCTCACGGCGCCACCGAGTGCCAAGCGGGCAGCGCACCCTGCTCGGGTTGTTTGACGGCTACCTTCGCGATAATGCATCCACCGGTTCCAGGCCTGCGGCTCTGCGGGCAGGCAGGACACCGAATATCAGACCGGTGAGCATGCCGACACCGATCGCTGCCATCACGGACCACCATGGGATCATGACCGGAAAATCCGGGTAGAGGCGCAGGCTGGTCCAGGTGCCGATCAGCGACAGCATTACTCCCAGCATGGCTCCAATAGCCGAAAGCACTGCCGATTCACAGAGAAACAAGCGCAGGACCTGTCCCCCCGAAGCACCGATGGCTTTCATCAGGCCGATCTCGGTCGTTCGCTGGGAAACAGAGATCATCATTACGTTCATAATTAGGATTCCGGCAACTGCCAGACTGATGGCTGCAATCCCGGCCACGGTCAACGTCAGTGCGGTAAATATTCGGTCAAACGTCGACAGCAATGCATCCTGGGTGATGACCGTCACATCGTCCTCCCCTTCGTGACGGTCCCGGATGATTCCCAGAATGGCTTTTTTTGCGATAAGCACCGAATCGCGGCCGGAGGCCTGGATCATGATGCGAAACAGAGATGATGTATTAAAAAGTGCCTGAGCCGATGCAACCGGAACGATCGCAAGGTCACCCATGTCCATGCCCAGCGATTGGCCCCGGGGGGTCAGCACACCGATTACCCGAAATCGTCGGCCTCCGATCCGCAACCATTTTCCCAGTGGCGAGGTGTTGCCGAAAAGTTCGCTTTTGACTTTGTATCCGAGCACGCACACGGCAGCGGGCAGGGACGGATTGCCGGCCGGCAAAAATTGTCCCTGGGCCATCGACAGTTGTCGGATTTCGAAAAGCGCAGCGGTGGAGCCCATGATAGTCACCTCCCGGCTCCGCTGCCGCCACGACACCGGAGCGCTGCCGAGAGCGATCGGCGCCACGCGCCGGATGGCCGAGCTGCGTTTCAAGGACAACGCATCATCGAGGGTCAGGTCCCGCGGCGTTTCTCCCAGCAGGGGCGGTGGACCGCCGGTGGTCTCCGAACGGCCCGGGAAGATGACTAGCAAGTGGGTACCCAGGGAGGTGAATTCCCGGGTTACGTATCGGCGCGCTCCTTCACCCATTGCGGTCAGCAGGATCACTGCCCCGACACCGATGGCCATCGCCAGCAGGATCAGCAGCGTTCGGGTCCGGAATCCGGTGGCGGCCCGAAAACTGAATCGGATGACGTCAAATGCCTTCATGCTTCCGTGCGGTATCGGATTGGATGTACCCGTCGAGCATCTGTATTCGGCGGGCAGCCCGCCCGCCGAGCTCCGGATCGTGAGTGACCATGATAAGGGTCATGCCCTGCTGGTTGAGATGTTCCAGGATGTCGATGACCTCCTTGCCGGAGGAGCGGTCCAGATTTCCGGTCGGTTCGTCGGCCAGGATAATGCCCGGCCGCATGATGGTCGCTCGGGCGATGGCAACCCGCTGGCGTTGTCCGCCCGAAAGCTGATCCGGCCGGTGTCGAGCGCGGTCGGCAATGCCAAGCGCCGTAAGGGCCTGCTGCACACGCTGCTCTCGTTTATCGGCTTCGAATCCAGCGAGGATCAGTGGAAGTTCGACGTTTTCGGCAGCCGTCAATCGCGGCACCAAATGAAAGAATTGGAAAACAAATCCGATTTTATGGCGGCGCACCAATGCCTGCTGTCTGTCGTTGAGCTCGGTGGTATCCTGCTCATCCAGCAAATACAGGCCCTTGTTCGGGCGGTCCAACAGGCCGATAATGTTCAGCAGGGTCGATTTCCCGGAACCCGACGGTCCCATGACGGCCAGGTAACCTCCCGGTTGAACGCTAAGATCGACGTCTTGCAGGGCATGAACGGCCTCGTTACCGACCTGAAACTTGCGGTGAATACCTTGTAGTTCGATCAAGGGATTTCCTTCATGATCACGGCGTGGACGCCATCGGAAATGCCGGGTCGATCCACATTGACGACAACCAGCTCCTCCGCCTGCAGCCCTGAAGTCACTTCCGTGAATTCCCAGTTGGACAGGCCGGTTTGAACGCTTCGCTCTTGTATCCTGCTTTGGTTCGGAGAGAAAACAAAGACACGCCGGCCATCCAGCAGTGCCTGTGTCGGTATCCGCAGAGTGTCCACCCGGGCGTCCAGAATGATCTCCACGTCCGCACTGTAGCCGGCCAGCAGACGCTGGAAATCCTCCGTCTGGGTGAATTCGACTTCCACATCAACGGTGCGGGCCTGTTTTTCACGATCGAGCACATAGTCGGCAATTCTACGGACGTGACCGGAAAACCGGCGATCGCCGAAGGCGTCGAGCGTGATTCGTGCCGGCAGATCGACCGACACAGCTGCGGCATCGACCTCATCGATGGGAGCCTTTACGTAAAAACAGGATGTGTCGATCAGATCAACTGCCGGCGGAGTCGCGATTCCGATCGGTGAGGGGGTGACATATTCGCTGAGCTCACCGGTGATTTCGGCAATCACACCGGTAAACGGAGCGGTCAGCCGCGTTCGCGCCAGGTTTGCCCGAGCTACTCCCACTCGGGCGCGACTGGTTCGAATCGAGGTTCGGGATGCCTGGCAGTCTGCTTCCAGCGACTTGGCGCGCGTAACGGATCTGTCGGTCTGCTCTTCGGATGCGGCACCGGTTTTGCGTAGTTTGATCAGGCGGTCTGCCTCGCGTTTGGCCTCTTCGGCCTGCAGGCAGGCTGCCACGGCCCTGGATTTCGCCGAAGCGGCCTCGCTTTCTGCCAGATCTGTCTGGGCTGCGAGGTCCTCGTTCCACAATTCCAACAGGAGCTGACCAGCAGAGACACGGTCACCTTTTTTTACCGGCAATCGGGCGATTTGTCCACCAATGCTGGGAGACAGCTTGGCACGCCGGCAGGCTTCGACCGTTCCCGCTCGGGTGTTGGCAACGATTTTTTCCACCTGCCCGTTTTGGACGGGCCGGACGACGACCTCCACCGGATCGGGTCGCGTGGTTTGCCAGATTAAAAAACCAACGGCCGCAATGACGATAAACGGCAGGATCCAGCGAAAAAGCTTCCGCACGGTTCGATTCATTGGTCGGCCTCAAGGGTAAGAAAATTCAGCAAATGATATGAAACTGTGTGAATAAGTCAAACATATTTTTTTAATCCAGCTTCTCTGACAGCAAAATCAAGCAAGGTTGACGAATTCACCGTTCTCCTTTATGAAGGTCGGGTGCAGCCAACCAATTGCCGATGGGAGAGGGAAAAAATGAGTACACTTTCTTTCATAGGGATGCTGGACAATGGCGGTCGGCGCCTCAAGGTTGAAAGAAGAAAGAAGTCTGTACCGCTGAATTTTCCGGATCGCAGATCCGGGATGGACCGCCGAACCGGCACGGATCGCAGAAGTGAGAAAACCGATAAGATAGAAAAGGAGAAAGAACGCCGCAAAGTCAGCGTTTCTTCTCCCACCGAACTATGAATCGGAGTTGTTTTTCGCCTGCGGTTCTCATTCCACGGTATGACTTCGGGTGCGGGATCTGCAACCGATATCAGTGCCGAGGCTGAAATAATTGAATTCGATGAACAGCGATGTGAAGATCATCGGTGTGGATAAATACGCCTGCGGTTTCACCGGCTGCATCGAAACCTCTCGTCATTGCGAGTTTTTCACTTTGTCCGCGGAAAATACCATGCGCTGCAGCTTTACGGGAAGGCTGATTTCAAAGACAGGGACCACTTTATCGATGTGCTGTGAAAATTTATCCGCGCAGGACCTTTTAAACGCCCACTGGTGGCCGTCTATCGCATCGTGACCGAAGAGCTCGATCAAATCTTTTCGATGCATTCATTCGCTGCACTTTTCTGCAACGATCCGAAAGTGTTGTTCCCACCGATCTTTCTCGAAAGATTCGCAAAAACGCTTAGAGAGTTTTCTTGATATCTTCCATGGTCGATTCCATCAGGTGTTGGATTTCTTCCAGCCGGCTCTGCGATAGGGCTTCGAAACGCAGAACCAGCGCAGGCTGGGTGTTGGATGCACGAACCAGTCCCCACCCGTCGTCGAAGAGCACCCGTACGCCGTCGATATCGATGACCTTGTAGCGTTTCCGGAAGTGTTCGGTGATCTTTCGAACCAGGTCGAACTTGACCCTGTCGGGACAGTTCACGCGGATCTCCGGGGTGGTGTAAGTGGCAGGCACATCTTCTAGCAACTGTGAAAGCCGTTTGTCGTCGTTTGAAAGAATCTCCAGCAGGCGGCAGGCGGCATAGGTGGCATCGTCGAAGCCGAGGAAGCGGTCTTTGAAAAACATGTGTCCGCTCATCTCTCCAGCCAGCTCGGCGCTTTCTTCTTTCATTTTCTTTTTGATCAGGGAATGGCCGGTTTTCCACATGATGGCCCGTCCGCCGTTTTTGGCGATATCATCGTACATCGTCTGAGAGCACTTAACTTCTGAAATAAAAGTAGCTCCCGGTTTGCGGGAGAGAATTTCACGAGAGTAAATGATCATCAGCTTGTCACCGAAGATGATGCCTCCGTTTTCGTCCACAACCCCGATGCGGTCGCCGTCACCATCAAAGCCGATACCCAGATCGAGTTTTTTTTCCCGGACCAGGGCGATCAAATCCTGCATGTTTTTCAGCACGGTCGGATCGGCTTCGTGGTTGGGGAATGTGCCGTCCATGTCGCAATAGATGTCGTGCACCTCACAGCCGATCCGCTGTATGATCGGCACCGCCACCGGCCCTGCGGTTCCGTTGCCGCCGTCGACACCGACCCGCAACGTCCGGGACAGTCCGATATTGCCGGTCACGTATTCGAAGTAAGCCGGAATGACAACGGCGCTGTCAAGACTGCCGCGGCCCTCATCGAACTGTTGTTTGTCGATCATGCTGCGAATATTCTGAATTTCTTCCCCGTGAATCGAGTCGAGTCCGAGGCAAAGTTTGAATCCGTTGTATTCAGGTGGATTATGGCTTGCGGTGATCATCACTCCGCCATCGGTTTTCAGGTGTTCGATGGAAAAATAAAAAACCGGGGTGGGGCACACGCCGACGTCGATCACGTCACAACCGGTTGAGCGCAGACCCTCGATCAGCTTTTCCGAATAGCTGTCGGAGGTTAACCGGCAGTCGCGTCCGACACTGATCCGCTGGGTGCCATGCCGCCGCAGGTAAGAGCCGACGCCCTTGCCGATCAGCCTTACGTCCTCTTCGTTCATGTCTTTGCCAGCTATACCTCGAATATCGTATTCCCTGAACATTTCCGGATTCATTGGATTCTCCTTTCTACAAAAAGCCGATCAGCAGCGCCGTTGCTCCGACCAGCCAGCAGTAAGGGGCGAAACGGTGTAGTTTGCCCCGATTTACGACGAACAGAAGAATTTTCAGTGCCGCGTAACCAATGCCAGCAGCGACAATCGCCCCGATCAGCATTATTTCCGGCGGGATCGCAGCCTGGGAGATGGATGCATCTGCTTCGAGCACCAGAGCGCCCAGTATGGCCGGAATCGACAACAGAAACGAATAGCGGCCCGCCGTCTCGCGGTCGACACCGGCGAACAGTGCCGCAGAAATGGTCGCACCCGAGCGGGATATCCCGGGCAATATGGCCAACCCCTGGACCAGACCGACCAGCAGGGCATCTTTTATGGTCAGTCCCATCAAAGGACGGCCCGGTTGGTCCAACCGGCGGGTGAACCAGAGCAGGCATCCGGTTACCAGCAGCATGACGCCGACCATTGCTACCGAGGCAAACAGCCTGTCGACAAACTGGTGAAAAAGAAGCCCCAGCAAAGCGGTCGGCAGGGAGCCCAGACAGATCAGGGCCGCCATCCGCACGGCTTCGTCGGTCATGTACAGCTTTTTCAGCCCCCCAGCCGCCCGGGAACGGGCCGGCAGGCGGAGCAAGGTGATCAGCATTTGTTTGATTTCTTTGAAAAAGACCACGCATATTGCCGCCAGCGTTCCCACGTGCAGGCATACATCGAAAAGGATTTCCGGTTGTCGAAAGCCAAGCAGATGCTGGAAGAGCACCAGGTGCCCGGAGCTGCTGATCGGCAAGAATTCGGTCAAGCCCTGGACTGCGCCCAGCAGTATCGCCTCAAATGGACTCACCTCGCCTCCCAGTTTTTATCCCTTGATGACGCACATCGGCCGCAACCTGGCGACCTTGCGGGAAATACCGGCTCCATGGACCACATTCACCACTTCGGAGACGTCCTTATAGGCCTCGGGCATCTCTTCGGCAAGTGTTCCGCGGCCGGTCCAGCGCACCAGGATCCCTTTGTCTTCCAATTCGCGGTGGATTGCCCGACCCTTGCTGGCTCGCTTGGCCGCCTTGCGGCTTAACCGGCGGCCGGCTCCGTGACAGGTGGAACCGAAGGTCTCTTCCATGGCCTTTTCGGTGCCGACCAGAACGTAGGAGGCTCTTCCCATGTCGCCCGGGATGATGACGGGCTGTCCTGCCGACCGGTATGTTTTACAGATCGCCGGATGGCCGGGGGCAAAGGAACGGGTGGCTCCCTTGCGGTGCACGCAAACCATGCGGCGCTTGCCTTCGACCAGATGCTCCTCTTTTTTAGCGATGTTGTGGCAAACGTCATAGATCAGCCGCATTCCAAGGTCGCGAGGACCGATGCCGAACACGCGCTGAAACACTTCGCGGGCGCGGTGCAGCAGCACCTGACGATTCGCCCAGGCGTAATTGGCCGCACAGGCCATTGCGCGGAGATAATCCTGCCCGGTTTCCGATTCAAGCGGGGCGCAGACGAGCTGGCGATCCGGCAGGTCAATTCCCAGATGCCTGACCTGTTTGTTCATCATGGCCAGAAAATCGTCGCAGACCTGGTAGCCGAGGCCGCGCGATCCGCAGTGCAGCATGACCGTGACCTGTCCTTCGCGCAGACCGAACACGGCGGCAACCTTCGGATCAAAGACCGTATCCACCGCGGCGACCTCGAGGAAGTGGTTGCCGGATCCGAGGGTTCCCAGTTGCTTTTTGCCTCTTTCCATGGCGCGGTCACTGAGCAGCTTCGGATCGGCGTCCGGCAAGCACCCGCCGTCTTCGGTGTGCTCCACGTCTTCATCGTCGGCGTAACCGTGGCGCAGGCACCAGCGGCTTCCCTCGCGCAGAACCTGCATTTCCTCCTGGGTGGACAGCTTCAGGGGGCCTCTGGCACCGACACCGGTGGGGATGTTCCGGAAAAGGGTGTTCACCAGGGTTTCCAGCTGCGGCCGGACTTCTTCCTCTGTCAGTTGCGTCGACGCCAGGCGAACGCCGCAGTTGATGTCGTAGCCGACACCACCGGGGGAGACCACCCCGGAATGCCAGTCGAATGCGGCCACACCGCCGATGGGAAAGCCATAACCCCAGTGCATGTCGGGCATCGCCAGGGAGGCCTTGAGGATGCCCGGCAATGTCGCCACGTTCGCCACCTGCTTGAGCGGTTCCTTCTGGTCGGATCCTCTCACCATGGCTGCTGTTGCGTAGATCATTCCGGGCACGTTCATCCGTCCGGTTTTTGGTAATTCCCAGCGGAAACGATCGATTTTTCGAAGCGCCATCATACATCCAATATGATCTTTGCTTGCCAGCCTGTCAAACTTTTGGAAACATCGATCTGATGGTAAGTAACCGCCTTGATCTCGTTGTGGATCCGGTGTCTCTCGGATTGGTAGGATTCCACAAACGCTGTGGCGACGATTCTGTGCGCGCTGATCTGTTCAATCTCAACGGATTCGACCAGCAGTTCTTTCCCGGACCACAGGTAGAGCAGTTCCCGAAGCCAGTTGACCAACAGATCCGGCCAGTCGAGTCCCGTGATCGTCAGGTTCAGCGATTCGGTGGCAACGACGCTGCGATGGTCCGTGATCACATCGGTTAGTGCCCGGGCGGCGTTGCGAAACAGCTCGGCCGAGTCGGCGCCGAATACGTGCAGGCCGATATCGGCGGTGTGGTCGATGACCTGGTAGGGTTTTCCCATCGGGTTCGCCGTACGTCCGGCAGTTACTGTTTTGTTGCAGGCATTCGAAAAGAGAGCACTATAAAAGGATCTCACCGGTCTGCCGTGTGCTGTAGCCACCGAGGGATTCGACCTGCCTGCGGAACGCGCTGCTGCCGATAACCTCCAGCAGGATCTGCATGTTGGGGCTTTCGAAAAAAACCTGTGGTATCACCAGGTCGTATTGCTCGGTAACCACCGGGATGAAATCGAGGCCCAGTGCCCGGGCGGCGGCATAGATCCCCAAGCCTGCGTCTGCGGTTCCACTGAGCACGGCGACTGCCACCGACATATGGGTGAATTCTTCGTTCTGGTAGCCCCTGATCCGGGCAGGGTCCAGACCCGATTCGCGCAGGCGGTAATCAAGCAGAATCCGTGTTCCCGAACCCTGCTGCCGGTTGATCATGTTGACATCTTCGCGGCACAGATCCGCGATGCCGGAGATCTTTTTGGGGTTGCCGGCCGGCACCATCAAACCTTGATCGCGGTAGACCAGATGAACGAGTCGCACCTGGTCGTCAGCCACCAGCTCCGTGAGGTATTTATTGACATATGCGATGTTGTAGGTGCCATCTTGCGTGTCGAGCAGGTGCGAGCCGGCCAGATGGCACATTCCCTTTTTAACGGCCATCAAACCACCCATACTGCCGACATGGCTCGATGACAGCGTCAGGCCCGAGTTGCCGGCGCGCAGCTGGTTGGCCAAAACATCCAGGGAGTTGTCGTGGCTGCCGACAATAACCAGCGTATTTTTAATTTCCGCCAGCGGTCGCAGCAGCTCGGCCGCTACGGGCTCCCGGTCGTTTAGCCCTTCCACGTGATGGGGTATTCGGATGATACCATCGGCTTCGGTAATGGAGGTAATACAGCCGGCACCCCTTGGCAGCGCTGTGGCGACAATGCGGCCGGATACCTCTCCGAGCTTGACACGCAGGAATTCTTCCACCCCCAGTTTGGAGGCCAGTTTTCGGGTCGGTTCAACCGCGACGGTCTGCAGCTCGATGTCCGGCAGGCCCAGTCTACTGCGAATCAGCGGACGCACGAACTGCTCATAAGCGATGATCGCCGATACCGGGTAGCCGGGTATGCCGTAAACCGGTTTGCCCTGGACCTCTCCGATGATCACCGGTTTGCCGGGCATCATGGTCACACCGTGCACGTATACCGTGCCCAGTTCCGAGATCACCTGCCGGGCATAATCTTCGGAGCCGGCAGACGACCCGCCGATGATCAAAACCATGTCGAATCGGTCCTGCAGGCCCTGGAGCACGGCTTTCTGGATGGCCTGCAAGTCATCGGCAATTCTTTCGTGCTTGGTATAACCGCCCCCGTGTGATTCAACCAGTTTACCCAGCACATACGAATTTGTTTCCAGCACCTGTCCCGGCTCAAGGTTTTTTGGATCGAGATTCCGCCAGTCGACCAGTTCGGAGCCGGTCGGCAAAATCAGGACTTGCGGTTTTTTCCTCACGGCCACATCAAAAATTCCGGCGGACAACAACGCACCGACACAGTAGGGCGTGATGACATGATTCTGGGGAAACAGCAGTTCGGTAGCGACGATGTCTTCTCCCAATTTTCGGACGTGTTGCCAGGGGAAGGCCGGTGCATCGATCTGAACCCGTTCTGTGTCCAGAACGTTCACGTTTTCGATCATGATGACCGCGTTGGTGCCTTTCGGCATGACATGGCCGGTGTTCAGAAAATGGGCTTTTTCGCCAACCTGCAGAACCCTGGGGCGGTTTTCGGCGGCCCCGTAGGTATCTTCGGCCGATACGGCGATACCGTCCATGGCCGCTGCGTGAAAGTTGGGTGAAGACAGCCTGGCGCTGACCGGGCCGGCAAGCACGCGGCCGACGGCATCCGGGACCGAACAGTTTTCACCGGGCATCAGCGAATCGTTCAGAAATCGTTCGAAGAGAATCCGGCGGGCATCCGCCAGGGTTTTCATTTTCAGGTAGATGTTTCTCCGAGTTGACATATCGTTCGGTTGGTTCTTGTTATAACGGTATGACTTCCACGATCGTGTCTTTGTCGCAGCCTTCAGTATCCCGGTCGACTTCGATCAGCCCGTCAGCCCTTACCATTGTGTTGATCAAACCGGATTTTCCGAGCACCGGCTCCGCCCAAATGCCGTCGGATTTGCGGAGCAGGCGGACACGGATAAAATCGGTTCGCCCCTGTGCTGACGAAACATTTCGATCCAGGCGAGCCGGAATTTTCAACTGTTTGGTCGCACCGGGTTCCCGGCCGGCGATATACTCTAAAAAAGGCCGAACCACCACGGTAAACACAACCATGGCGGAAGTGACGTGTCCCGGCAACCCCCATACGGCTTTATTTTGCGCCCGGGCCAAAATTGTCGGCTTGCCGGGTCGGATGGATACGCCATGCACCAGGATGCTCGATGCAGGAAGTTCGGAGAGGATTTCAATGGTGTAGTCGCGGGTACCGACCGAACTGCCGCCGGATATCAGCAACATGTCCGTGCAGTCCAGCGCCTGGCGGCATTTCTCGTACAGTGCGTCGCGGTCATCCTGCACAATTCCGAAAGGTACCGGGATGCCGCCGCCGTCTGCGACCTGACCGGCCAGAGTAAAACTGTTGATATCCCGGATCTGTCCGGGCGACGGGGTTTGGTCGATGGCAACGACTTCATCGCCCGTGGAAAGTATTCCGACGACCGGACGGGCGTAAACCCGCAGAGTTTGGTAGCCAAAAGCTGCGAGAAGTCCGATATCCTGGGATCTGAGAGGTTGCCCTTTTTGTAGGAGCCCTCCATTTTTGGGAAAATCTTCTCCTGCCTCGAGTACGTGCTGTCCTGGCGCGACGCTGCGATAACATTCGATGGTGGTATCATCCAGGGCTTCGGTATGCTCGATCATTACCACACTGTCAGAGCCGGCCGGCAGCATTCCGCCGGTCGATATTCGACAGGCTTCACCCGGACCAATGAAAAACACAGGTGCCGCTCCCATTGCCACGGTATGCTTCACCGTGAGAAACGCGGGACTGCCCTCGCTGGCGCCGAAAGTGGACGAAGCCTGAAGCGCGAACCCGTCCATCGTGGAACGCGGAAATTCAGGCAGGTTGTGGGGAGCGGTGATATCCTCGGCCAGGATCCTGCCGAGCACCTGATCCAGGGGAAGGATTTCGGTTCGGCAACGGGGGAATACAGTTACCAACTCCAGCACCTGCTTGAGATCAGTGACTTTGAAAAACCCTTTCATAACCATGACTCGAACATATGACATCCGGTTGTAATTGCAAAGCGAAGTATAAAACAATATTGATTAGCATAGAAAGGTGGATGACTTCAAGCTGAACGCTGCAGACCTAAAACCGACCGGCCAATCATGGCCTGCATATCGTCATCTTGCCAAGGTTGCAAAATCCTGGAAAAACGGTTACTCTTCCATCCCGATGCGAACCGTTATTGACCATGCAGCCCATTGAGGAGATCATGTCTGAGGAATCTGCTGTTTCCAGCTTCCCCCCGCGAGCCGAAAAGCCGAATTTTTTAACACAAACGACCTTTACCGAACTCAATTTGCCTCCCGAAGTATTGTCCGGTGTGAACGAAGCGGGCTTTTCCAGCTGTACCCCGATTCAGGCTCAGACGCTGCCGGTTGCCTTACTCGGCCGTGATGTGGCCGGTCAGGCCCAGACCGGAACCGGTAAAACCGCCGCATTTCTCATCACGATTTTCTCCCGGCTGCTGGCTGTAAAAGATCGCAAACCCGGTCTGCCGTCGGCTCTCATTGCGGCACCCACACGGGAGCTGGCCAACCAGATATTGGACGAAGCGCGCGTCATCG
>JAHEIV010000360.1 GCA_024639205.1 Deltaproteobacteria bacterium
AGGCTTCAGACAAAATGTCAAATCGTGCTCATAAAGTGTTGTCTTCCATATTGTTGGTTTCGTGCACCTGTTTGTTGATCGGCTGGGGCAATTCCTGGGAGAGCATTCGCACAGCCGCCGGAAAGGTTACCAGCATTCGCGCCGATTTCACCCAGGAAAAACACATGCCGATTCTCCAAAAACCCCTGGTATCGAAAGGGGTGCTCTACTATCAGCTGCCGGATTCGCTGCGCTGGGAGTACACGGCGCCCATCCGGAGCATTTTGCTCCAGCACAAAAGTGTGAGCAGGCGCTTTGTGCAAAGCCAGGACGGGATGATCGAAGAAACCGGACGCCAGCTGGAGATGATGCAGTTTATGCTGCAGGAGATCCCTTTGTGGCTCGGCGGCCGTTTCAACGAAAATCCCCTTTTCAGCGCCGAACGGCTCGAAGAGCGCAGGATCGAAATGCGGCCCCGGGAGGCGGCAATGGCCCGGATCATCGAACGGGTGGAGGTGAAGCTGTCGCCCACCCCGGGTGTCATCGAATCGGTGACCGTCCATGAAAGCCGGGGCGTATTCACCCGGTTTTTGTTCACCAACGTGAGATTGAACGAGTCGCTCGCAGAATCTTTATTTCTGGCTTCTGACAGATGATCCATCAAACCGCCCGACCATCCCCGAGCTGCGACCGTGCGCCGGTGTTTCGAACCTGCTTTATTCTGCTGCTTGCCGCGCTGGCAGTATCTTGCGCCGGCCTGCCGCAACTCAGCCCGGTCGGTGAGTCATCCAATCGGGACCAAAATTCTAACTGCCGGGATGTGTTTCCGGAGGGCAGCTGGCGCTTTGTCCACGCAATCGAAACCGTAATCGCCGGCCGTCCGGCCGGTGTCGTGGTAGGGGTCACCGTCATCAGCCCGGGCGAACCTGCAGTTGAGGCGATCATCCTTTCCATAGAAGGCCTGGTCATGTTTCATGCCCGCGCTTCGGGGGATACCATCGACATCCAACGGGCGATCGCTCAATTTGATACGCCCGAATTCGCCAGCAGGTTGATCGAGGCCGTATCGTTGCTATTTTTAGTGCCGGCAGCAGTGGAAACGACTTCCGGGTTGTCCCCTGACGAAAATTTCACCTGTCGCTACATTCGCGATGATGCGTCGGTGGTGGACGTCATGCCCGGGTCGGATGGCGGTTGGAAAATCCTGGAATACGACCGGCGGGCCAAACTCCGGCGGCGGGTGAAAGCAGATCCGCACCGAGACTGCCCTTCCCCACAGGGTGCGCGCCTGCCCTGCCGCTTAGAGCTGCTGGATACCATGCAAATACCGGCTTACACCCTTAACATGTCTCTGATCGAGGCGGAGAGAATAACCGAATAAAACCAATGATAAAATTCAAACTGATCTATCCGCGCTGGCCCAAATTAAAGCACCAGACCGAGTTTCATCTTCCTCCCCACGGACCGGTGGTGTTTGCCGCAGCGCTGCCGGATGAAGTGCAGGTCGATTTTGTCGATGAAAACCTGCAAGAAGTCGACTTCGACGACCCGGTCGATCTGGTCGGCATATCGATGATGCTCACCATCCAGGTCAAGCGCGGATGGGAGATTGCCGACCGCTTCCGCGCAAAGGGCGTGAAGGTCATCTTCGGCGGCATCGCCACTATGCTGCACGCCGAAGAAACCATGGCGCATGCAGATTCGGTCTTTCTCGGTGAAGCCGAAAGCCGGATGGAACAGGTGGTCACCGATTTCAAGCAGGATCGCCTGCGGAAAACCTATAATTACCTCAACGAGCCCCCCCCCATCGACATTGTCGGTCCGGCGCGCAGGGACATTCTCAAGCGGAATCTATACTATTACAAGGGTGTGCAGATGGTCGATCTGGTGCACGCATCGCGGGGATGCCGCTTTAACTGTTACCCCTGTGCGGTGGCCTACCTGGGGGGAAGGAAGTTCCGGCCGCGCCCGGTAAAGACGTTCATCGAAGAGCTGGAAACCATCGAAAACAACCGGTTGTTTCTCGTGGACAACTCCCTGGCCCAGGACACCGGCTGGGAGCTGGATCTGTTTCGCGCCATGATTCCACTGAAGAAAAATTGGTGCAGTCATCCCATCGAGGACAATCCCCAAGTGCTCGACCTGGCCGCACGGGCCGGCGCCTGGTATGTCTACCAGGCCGTATTCGACACTTCCGACTTGATCAGACAGCGGGTCAAACGCTACCACGACCACGGCATCGCCGTTGAAGGCACGATCCTGCTCGGCCTGGATGACCACACCGAAGATTCCATCAAACGACTGATCGACTTTTTGCTCGAGATCGAACTGGATCTGGCTGAATTCACCGTTCTCACCCCTTTCCCCCACACAAAGGCTTACGACGATCTGCAGCGCCAGGATCGGATTTTCTCCCACGACTGGAACCGCTACTCGGCAGACCGGGTGGTCTACCAGCCGAAAAACATGACCGCCGACAGACTGCAGGAGCTCTACGAATACGCCTGGCAAGCCTTTTACAGCGACGAACCGCAAAACATCAAGATGTTCAAGCTTCTCAAACGGGTGGTCCAACGCGAAAAGGCGCAGCAAACGTTCAGGCCGCGCAGAAGGGATCTGGCCGGGCAGGCATTCGGCAAGAAAGCCGCTTCTCAGAGCGAGTAAAACATCAGGATGGCAGGCCGAACCGCCGGCGGAAGTGCTCCCGCAAAAACGCGGGGGTTTTGCGAAGCCCGCAGGCTTGTTTGCGAGCAAAAAAAGACCCGTCTGTGACTCTCGCTAACGAATCGAATTTCGCTCCGCAAAATGCCGGGCAGCAGCGATCGCTCCGATGCTACCGGGGCGATGACTGCGTGCGTTTTTTCTCCAGCAACGACGTTACCGCTTCCACCTGATCGGACAAACCGGCAGCTGTGCTTTCATCACCGCGGTCAACCCGGCCCAGCCATTCGATCCGAATCGTGTTGGCCACGCAGGTGTTGAACAAATATTTTCCGGGTGTGAAGATGTGCTGCGAGCCTTCGATAAAGACGACATCGATGGGGGCCTTAAAGCGATCGGCAATTTTAAAAGCCCCCCATTTGAGTTTGCCGATGCGTCCATCTCGGCTGCGGGTGCCTTCCGGGAAGATGAACAGGTTTCCGCCGGCGGTGAAGAAATCTCCCAGCCGTTCGATTCGTTCCGCCATCAGGCCGTTCTGCATTCCACCGGCCTCGGCCGGGATGTAACCGGAAGACCGCAGAATCCACCCGAATATCGGTACGCGGAAAAATTCGCTTTTGACGATCGTCTTCTGCCGCTCATACACGGAGATCATCAACAGCGGATCCAGATAGGACAGATGATTGCACACGACAACGGCCGACCGGCTCCCACGCACTTCGGGGGCCACATCGATAACCAGCTGCGGCATCAGCCACCGCATCAACCGGAAAAAGCTGCGACAGAACAGATGCAGCAGCCGTTGGTAAGTCCTCTCGCGATCCCGGGCCAGGATAAACGCACCGATAAACATCGGAGCAAAAATGACCAGATATCCGAAGATGAAATAAGTCCAGAGAACCAGCGTGACAAGCAGGTCGACAACCGGTTTGGCGGGGCGGAAAAAAGCAGACATCTTCAGTCGAATCTTTTGATGAACAGCGTGGTGTTCACGCCACCGAAGGCAAAATTCTGGATGACGGCGGTGGAGATCGGTGACTCGACGAGCCGGGTAACGTGTTGCAGCCCGCTGCAGCGCGGATCGATTTCTTCCAGATTCAACGTGGGTGCAATCATACCGCTCTGCATCATGTAAAGTACCAGAACCGTTTCAATGGCACCGCAGGCCGCCATCGTGTGCCCCATGTAACTCTTGAGCCCGATCACATGGGGAGTGTCCCCGAATATCTTGCGGAT
>JAHEIV010000361.1 GCA_024639205.1 Deltaproteobacteria bacterium
ATGTCAAACCGCACGCTTGCATGAAGTGCATGATGGCTTGCGGCCGTCTGGCCACGGTAAAGCAGGGGCGCCACCAGGGCCTGCGCATCGAAGGGCCGGAATACGAAACCATTTATGCCTTCGGGGGATTGTGTGAAGTCGACAGTATCGAAGAAATTGCCTACCTGAACGACATTTGCGACCGTCTGGGTATGGATACCATTACGGCCGGTAATCTGGCGGCGCTTACCATTGAGGCGGTCGGACAGGGAAGGGTCGATGAAGACATTAGCTATGGAGATGTCGATGGCATCGCCCGATTGCTTGAAAAAATAGCCTTTCGTGAAGAAATCGGTGATTTGCTGGCAGAGGGGATCCGGCCAACAGCAGCGAAGTGGGGCATGACCGCGCAGGCAATTGAAGTAAAAGGGATGGAGCCCGCCGGCTATGATCCCCGCCTGCTCAAGGGCATGGGGCTGGCCTACGCCACGTCCGATCGTGGTGCCTGTCACTTGCGGACGACTTTTTACAAAGCCGAGCTTTCGGGTCTTATCGATCCGAACCGCATCGATGGCAAGGCCGAAGTGCTGGTGGAGTGGGAAGATCGTTTGACCCTGTTCGATACACTGGTGCTGTGTCGGTTTTACCGGGATCTTTATCCCTGGGAGAGTCTGGCAACGATCCTGGAGGCCGTTACCGGTTGGAAGCTGGGCATAAAAGAGTTGCGGGCTGTAGCCGCAAACGTCAGCGACAATGCACGGCGTTTCAATCTCAGAGAAGGGCTGCAGCCTGCCGATGACCGACTGCCGCCTCGTTTTTTCCAGGAACCGCTGCCGGAAACCGGGCAGGTGATAACCAAACAGCAGTTCGATCGACTGCTGCAGCAGTATTACCTGGCAAGGGGATGGAGCCCCCAGGGGCTACCGCCCGGGGAGCCGACCTCACCAACGGCTGCCGATGGTGACAGCAGTTGAAAAGTGACACGGTGTTGCGGCCGCGGGGATGCAGGTACCGATACGGCCGGTATCCAACGGCGCTGATTCTGGTTATTTTGGCAATACCGATCCCTTTTTTGCCTTCTGAAGCAACCGGTCCGTCGAACCCATCGTTTACTTCTGCGACGATCGCTAGTATCAAAGCAAATCTTCCGCCGCTGGAAATTTCCGTAAAACGGGAGTTCCCGCCGCAACTGGCCTCGCTTTTCCGCTACTACGGACTGGCCAGCGAAGCAGCAGCGCACCGGTTCGGGACTTTTGATTCGGGAACCAATCGGCTGGCTGCCCATGTCTACCTTCCGCAAGCGGCGGTCGGTTCGGTTTTCGTGCTGCACGGTTTTTTCGACCATTCCGGCATCCTGCAGCACCTGATTCGCCGCTGTATCGAAGATGACTTTGCAGTGGCGATTTTCGATCTACCCGGGCACGGGCTATCATCCGGTGATCCCGGCGCGATCTCGGACTTTGCGCAGTATGCCCGAATTGTTGCGGACTTCGTTCGGATCTGCAAGCCTTACCTGCCGAGTCCCTATCACCTGGTCGGCCACAGCACGGGCGCAACCATTGCCATGGAGGTCTTGCTGAACGGCTCCTCCCAGAATCCGGACTTTGATCGGATTGTGCTGGCAGCACCGTTAGTGCATCATCGTTACCATCGGCTGGCACGCGCTCAGCTGTTTCTGATCAAACCATTTGTGAACGAACTGCCGCGCCGTCATCACCAAAACTCCTCCGATCCTGCATTTGTCGAATGGTCTAAACTGGATCCGTTGCAGGGAAGACGGATGTCGTTGACCTGGCTGGAAGCCCTTTACGCCTGGAACGATCGGATGGCCGGCTACGAGAAACTCGCAAAGCCGGTGATGGTCGTGCAGGGGACCAAAGACAGTGTGGTGGATTGGCGTTACAACATCGCCGCGTTACAACGCAAATTTTCCACTGTCCGTCTGGTGTGGATCGAAGGCGGCCGGCACCAGCTGTTTAATGAAAGTCCGCTTATTCGGGCGGAGGTGCTCCAAGCGGTTAGCTTATTCCTGAAAGAGCCGGTCCTGCCCGCGGGATCTTGAGGCTATGCCGACCCAGAACCAATGCGTTTACAGCACCGCCGCCGGGTCCTTCACCACCGGTGACGGCCTGTCGATTCGATACGGCATCTGGCCGGCAGCCAACGGCCGCTGTCGCGGGTCGGTGCTGTTGTTGAACGGCCGCAAGGAGTTTCTGGAAAAATATACTGAAAACGTCGTGGCGCTCAACAATAGGGGCTACGATGTTTTCAGTATCGACTGGCGAGGTCAAGGGCTTTCGACAAGACTTCTGGCGGACAGATTGAAAGGACACGTAGGAAGTTACACGCACTACCTGAGAGATCTGGTTCAATTCGTCGATCAGTTCGTGCTGCCGGCAGCCAGGCGGCCACTGATCGTTTTGGCTCATTCCATGGGCGCTCACATCGCATTGCGATGGTTGCATGCACAACCGACGCTGGTCGACCGGGCGGTGTTGACATCGCCGATGATCGACATCCGCACCGCGCCTTATCCGCGAAGGCTGGCAGGCGGGCTTGCGCGCATGGCCTCGATAGCCGGTTGGTCGCATGCCTACCTGCCGGGCGCCACCGGACGCAGTGCCTTAAAGCGCTCTTTTGCAGGCAATCCACTGACGTCCGATCCCCGGCGTTTTTCCGTCGAGCGCGAAGCCATAACCCACAACCCGAACCTGGCCGTGGGCGGGCCCACCTTCGGCTGGCTTGCGGCAACCCTGGAATCGATCGCATTGATACACCGCACCGGTTTCCTGGAAACCATCACTGTGCCGTTGTTGATGGTGTCTGCCGGACGTGATGCTGTGGTTTGTGAACGGGCGCAGCGCCTTGCTTGTTCGAGATTGCCGCGTTGCCGATTTTACCTGCTGGAGGATGCCCTGCACGAAGTATTGATGGAATGCGACCGGATTCGCGCAAAATTCTGGAACGCCTTTGACCGTTTTGTAACCGAAAGGGAATAAACCAGCGGCAGTCACCGCTGAAGCGATCTATTTTGTCGTCTGGTCCGTGAGCTGCTTGATCGCAGTCAAATACGCATCCAACCCGCGCATGAATATATCGTTATGGTTGGCTCCGGGTATTTTCAGAAACTCTTTATGCGAAGAACCGCAGGCATCGAAAAGGGTTTGTCCTTCTTCAAACGGGATGATGTGATCGTTTTCGGCGTGAATAACCAGCGTCGGCTTTATAACGGATTGTATGTTGCCGATATTGTTAAAGGATCTGCTTTCATCGAATCCGATACTGCCCGGATCGATTCCCAGCAGCTTTAGCAGCGGCTCGGCGTAAGCGAAACCGCTCTCGACGATCAGGCCTGCCACGGTTTGCCGGTGCACGGCAGCCAGTTCGATTGCCGGGGCGCTACCAAGGGATCGGCCCATGATCACCAGCGGGCCGGAATACCGGTTTTCGTGCAGCCAGTTGCAGGTGAACTTAAATACAGTGTGACCGTCGTGCATCATGGAGGTTACCGTCGGTTCTCCGTTCGATCGACCATAACCGCGATAATCTACCGCCAGAAGATTGATCCCCAGCCGGTTGTACAGCGGGCCCAGGTCGTTGTAATCTGCAACGATTTCACCGTTGCCGTGAAAAAACAAAATAGTAGGCGCTGATTTCGCGGCCACGTGGAAGCGGGCTCCGACGGACACTTTTTCCGCCACCGGAATCATAAGATCACAGCTGGGGGGTTGCGCCGGCGTTGCTTTTGGTTCCGGTCGGGGGTGAAACAGGACGGCCAGAACTTCCGGGATGTCCAGGGCCGACAACCCGGCCCCGCTATGGCTTGCCATGTGCAGCTTCCTTTCGGGGATTCATCGATTCCTCTGCCGAACTGCGGCGGATTTCTTCCAGTTG
>JAHEIV010000362.1 GCA_024639205.1 Deltaproteobacteria bacterium
CCGGCGCTGGCAGAAAAACGTCGATCGGGTGATGCGCGGTATCCGGGGCCGCGAGATATCGATGATCTTTCAAAACCCCAAACTTTCGATGAACCCTTTCACCTGTGTCGGGAAACAGATCCAGGAATCGATCCTGTTGAATACTGCGGTCAGCAGCAGTGCGGAGGCCAAGGACCAGGCGCTGTACTGGCTGGAGAAAGTGAGAATCGACTCGCCCCGACTGCGTTACGACAACAACCCTTACGGGCTTTCGGGCGGGATGTGCCAGCGGGCGATGATCGCCATGGCGCTTTCCTCGGAACCTTCCCTGCTGATTGCCGATGAGCCCACCACCGGCCTGGATGCTACCATTCAATCCAAGATCGTCGAACTGCTCCAGGAAATCAAAACCACGGTGGGGGTGACGACCATGCTCATCAGCCACGACATCGACGTGATCCGCGCTTTGTCGGACCAGGTCGCCGTCATGTACGGCGGCACCATTTTAGAACACGGACCGGCCGGCGTGATTCTCTCCGGTGGCATGGCCCCAAGCCACCCGTATACGGCGGCGTTGATGGCATCGATCCCCAACCGGGAGCAGATCAGAAAGAAGGCCTATTTGCATGCCATCAAGGGCGAGGTGCTCGACACAATCAACTTGCCGGAAGGGTGTCGGTTTTATCCCCGCTGCGAGCAGGTGACGGATCAAATCCGGGAGCATTGCCGGCTCCGGGAGCCGGGCCTGCTTTCGGTGTCAAACGGCCACCGAATTCGTTGCTGGAGATATCAACGCTAAGAAAGCACTGCGGTAAATGATCCGGCGGTCTGCTGGAGGCAAGGATGGCTGCCGGTACGAAAGCGATGCGCGATATGCGATGGAATGGCACTTGCGGTGCTGATAGCCGAACCCGTCGGCACCGATCCCGGATTCGGCTTTCGTTACATGAAAACAGGATCGATGTTCCCATTGATTTGCGTAACTCGAACCGCACAGGTGATGGCTGGAGCAGATGACAACCGCTAAAACCATACTGGAAGTTCAAAACCTGAAAAAGTACTATTCGTCTACCAAGGGTCTTTTTTCTTCCCTGCGCAAAACCGGGAATTACATTCCGGCCGTGGATGACGTCAGCTTTTATATCAAAGAGAACGAAACCATGGGGCTGGTGGGTGAAACCGGCTGCGGAAAGACCACCATTGGAAAAACCGTACTCAAGCTCACGCCGCCGACGGACGGACGGATCTTTTATGACGGCAATGACATCACCGGGCTGTCACAATCCGGTTTTCGTCCCTATCGCAAGCAGATGCAGATGATTTTCCAGGATCTGGATGCGGCCCTGAACCCCAAAATGCGTGTGCAGGCCATTTTGAAAGAAGCCCTCACCGTACATGATAAGCCCAGTGACGCACAAGTCGAACGCCGAATCTCGGAGCTGCTGGAGATGGTGAACCTGAAAAAGGGCAAGCTCAATAACTTTCCCGGTGAGCTCTCCGGAGGTGAAAAACGTCGAGTGGGCATTGCCCGCTCGCTGGCGGTCGACCCGCGGTTTGTGGTGGCCGACGAGCCCACCAGCGCCCTGGATGTGTCCATCCAGGCCCAGGTGGTCAATCTCTTGCGCGATTTACAGCAGCGGTTGAAGCTATCTTACCTGTTCATATCCCACGACCTGCGGGTGGTGGAGTTGATCAGTCACAAGGTGGCGGTCATGTACCTGGGTCAAATTGTCGAGATGGGCATGGCCGGCAGGATTGCCAGTGCCCCGCGGCATCCGTATACTGCCGTGCTGTGGTCTTCGCTGGTGGACAAGACCACCGGCGAGGGCAAAGATGTCGTCAGCGAACTCGAAGGTCAGCACTGGGGTGTTTTCGACTTCGAGCGCCCCACCACCGGATGCCGGTTTGCCCCCCGTTGTCCGGTTTACGAGGTAAAAGGTCGTCCGCCGTTCTGCACCAATGCGAGCACGGCACCCGAGCTGCACAAGGTCGGTGAGTCTCACTACGTCCGCTGTCACTATCCCCTTCAGTAATAACAGGGTCCCTTTTATCTGTCCCGGATATTTCATGATTTATGAGGTTGCCTCAAAGTTGCCCGTGCGGTCTATCCGCCGGGTAGCTGAATAACTCCATCTCCCCGGCAGGGTCGCAGGTTGTCGCCACCGAAAGGCCCCTTTTCCTCCCACTTGCGGTTGTACAAAACAGTTTCTGTCGGCGATATGACCAATGCCTGCTGGTTCGGCTCGATCCACCCATTCCAGATTTGCGCTTCCCTTTCATTGTAACTGTTGGTGCTGTAAACCCGCACATAGACCCTTCGGTCGGGCGCCTGAACATAGCAGGTGTTTTTACCCTCGGCGGCTTTTTTAACCAGGTCTTTGCGAATTTGTTCCCGATACTGCTCGACGTTGCCGCTTTCTTCCGAGAGCACCTGTTCGGCTTCACGCTGCAGATCGGTCTTTTTTTCCCGGCTTGCGGCAGTCGCCTGTTGCTCTTTGTGGGTGCGATGACTGTATTCGACAACGTCTTTGCGCTTTGCGCCGGCCGGGGGCGGGGTTTTTGTGACGTGAGACACCCCTTTTTCGTCGGTCCAGGTGTACAGGCGATCGGCAAAGCCCTGCATGGGTATGGCTGCAATCGCCACACCGACCAGAAAAAGATACAGTGAAATTTTCATCGGTTTTATCCCATTCATCTCTTTTTTCCCCAGCCTGGATCCGTTTCAACGGGTTATCGGTTCCGGTCAGGTAACCGAAAACCTTAGGCGGGCCGAAACGGTGACACCAACGCCTTCCGCTGGACTCGGTTGTCGTCTAACGGATGTGTTCCAGTAAGCCCAAGGGCAAACATAGCATTTTTTGGCAACAAATTGGATGGCTATGTACACTCAGTCGTACGCTTGCTTGAGCTGATCCATGTTTTCACGCATCACGCTCATAAAGTCTCCGCTCCCGGGCGTATTGCCGCAGGGATCGAACACCAGGCTGTTTAGCTGGACCGATTTCAGCCTCTGCGTTGACCCTTGCATCGGCTTGGCCTCCCAAACCATCCACCGGGCCGGGTGCGTTTTCAGCGTGTCCAGCAGATTGGACCATTGCACATCTCCCGGTGGTTCATTGGGCTCCCAGTGCACGCTCTGGATATTCATGCCGTATGCCCGGGCCAGATAATCATAAACCGGGTGGGAGACCACCAGCGGCCGGGAGGGATTCCGGCTGACGATCTTCCGCATCTCCGAGTCCAACACCAGCAGATCGCTTTTGAGTTTGGCAAGGTTTTGCGCGAAGGTTCTGCGCTGTTGCGGCAGCTTCCGGCCGAGAGCCGCAGCGACTGCCTCGGCCTGCTGGGCGGCCAGTGTGAAATCGAGCCAGGTGGTGAAGGCCAGTGCCTCATGGCCGTGTTCGCCTCCCGGTCCGTGGCTGTGGGTGACGGCACCTGCGGTGGTGATATAGCGATCTGAAAATTTCTTAGAAGTGTTTACGATCCGGGAGCGGGGCAAAGAGACTTTTTCCACCCACTTGGCGTAGGCCGCGCCGTTGAGCAGAATCAGATCCGCGCGCTGGTAGGCGGCGATGGTGTCGATATCCGGTATCCAGTAAGCGGGATCGACATCGGCCGGGGCCGGAAATGTCACCGTGACATGCTCACCGCCGATTCGTTCGGCAACATACTGCAGCGGGTAATTGACGACATAGACACTAAGCGGTTCGGCCGCCGGGCTGCGGGTGTAGCTTGTCAAAATAATTAAACAGGCGATAATGAACAAACAAGATATTCGCCGCCATACCATTAATTCGAGCCGCATATAGCATCCCTCCTTATTTAAAGTCTAAAAAATCCGGCCAGCCGCTTTTTCATGTTGCCTGCAAACCGCGAAGGGCGAACAG
>JAHEIV010000363.1 GCA_024639205.1 Deltaproteobacteria bacterium
CAGCAAGAAAAAGAGCAAGCAGGAAATATCGAAGACCATCGCCATCAACAAGAAGTCCCTCAAGGAGCTCATCGCCAGGGGATCGAAGCAGGGGTACCTCACCTACGATGAAATCAATGCAGTGATCCCGGAAGACATGCTGTCGACCGAGCAGATCGAAGAGACCCTGATGCTCTTTGATGATCACGATATCGAAATCGTAGACGAGAAGAGCCTCAAGAAATCGATTCAGGCGAAAAAGCGCAAAGAGGCCAAGATTAAGGAACGCCAGCGGGCTGTTGCAGATTTCGGCAGTGTAACGGATCCCGTAAAGATGTATCTGCGCGAAATGGGCCTGGTGACCCTGCTCAGCAGGGAAGGTGAAGTGGAGATTGCCAAGAAGATAGAAGCCGGTGAGCAGGAAGTCTTGCGGGCGCTGCTGGACACTACGACCGGTGTTGAATCGATCATCGATATGGGCTCTCGGATAGAGCTCGGGGATCTTCGTCCGAAGTACGTTCTGCGAGATATCGACGAAGGAGACACCTACGTCGATGAAGTCGTTCAAACGGACAAGTTTCTCACAACAATTCGCGGGATCAAAGAACTCCACGAGGAAAACCACCATTACCGTGAAGAACTATTCTCCGACGATGGTGATCCGGATGAAAAACGGCGCTTGCGGAGATCGATCAACCGCCGGACCGAAAAAATTTTCGAGTTGCTCAAGGAGTGGCGGCTGGAGGCCAGCATCGTCGACAGAATTGAACAAGGTATCTGGGATCAGATTGACTGGTTCGACCGCATGATTGACCAGCTGGCCAGGTGTACCGCACAGATCGAAGCCCCCCAGCGAGAAATTCTCGAGAATCTGAGGTCTAAAACGCACTTCGCCAAGTGGTCCGCCGAACGGACTCGCACCAAGAAAAAGAAAGATGAGCTGATCGACCTCTACATGCAGATCACCAATATACTGGAGCGATCGCACGAGCGAGAGATGGAGTTGAAAGCCAACAACCGGATTTTGAAGCGGGTTATGGCCAACGTAAACGCAGGCCGCCTGAGAGCCAAGGCGGCCAAATCCGAACTTACCCGTGCCAATTTGCGACTGGTGGTCAGCATTGCCAAAAAATACACCAACCGGGGGTTGCAGTTTCTGGACCTGATACAGGAGGGCAACATCGGCTTGATGAAAGCCGTCGACAAATTCGAATATCGTCGCGGGTACAAATTCAGCACCTATGCCACGTGGTGGATACGTCAGGCCATCACTCGGGCCATTGCCGATCAGGCTCGCACGATTCGGATCCCGGTCCATATGATCGAAACCATCAACAAGCTGATCCGCACCTCCCGGTACCTGGTACAAGAGCAGGGTCGTGAACCCACACCGGAAGAGATCGCAGAGAAAATGGAGATTCCGCTGGAAAAAGTGCGCAAGGTTTTGAAGATCGCACGCGAACCGATATCGCTGGAAACACCGATCGGAGAAGAGGAAGACAGCCACCTGGGTGATTTTATAGAAGATAAAAAATTCATGCTGCCATCCGAAGCTGCCGTCAGCCTCAACCTTGCGGAACAGACCCGCAAGGTGCTTGCCACCTTGACGCCGCGTGAAGAAAAAGTGCTGCGCATGCGTTTTGGAATCGGAGAGAAAGCGGATCACACACTGGAAGAGGTCGGTCAGGACTTTGCCGTAACGCGCGAACGGATACGTCAAATTGAGGCTAAAGCGCTGCGGAAATTGCGACATCCCACTCGCAGCCGGAAGCTGAAGCATTTCATCGAAACCTAGCGCATCTTTTTGACGATCCGCATCTGTGTGTCGCGCTGAAGCACCGTCATAAAATGCGCGGAAAAGCCCAGTGATCCTGTGTCTGCAGCCGGTCCAAGCGGCTTGACAAATTCAGCCGGGAGAGCTAATCTGCACGGGACTTATACGGGCCCATAGCTCAGCTGGCAGAGCCACCGGCTCATAACCGGTCGGTCCCTGGTTCGATTCCAGGTGGGCCCATACCCGATTGCGCAAAGGACAGAAAACCCGTGATTATAAATGCTGGATTCAATCATCGCAATTGCCGCTGCTCCAATGGCAGGCATTCGAGGTTCGCATGATCTTATATGCCGGGAGGCAATGAATGTTAAAGGCGTGGTAGGTCTGCTTACCGCGCCTTTTCTGTTGAATGGCAAACCATGGATACCACCGTCGCAGATATTATCCGAATCATTGATTTGTTTGCACCGCAAGAGCTGTCGGAGGAGTGGGACAATTCCGGCATGCAGGTTGGCAGCCGGAGCTGGCCGGTAAAAAAGATTTGGGTGGCCCTGGATCCTTCACCGGAAGTCATCCAGGCCGCCTGCAAGCAAAAGGCAAACCTGCTGGTTACCCATCACCCATTGATCTTCAGACCCCTGAAATCAATCGACTTAAACCATCCCCTCGGGCAGAGCATCCGGATGGCTGTCGAACATCGTCTGGCCGTATTTGCCGCCCACACCAATCTGGACAGAACCCACAGCGGCCTGAACGACATGCTGGCCGAGCGGATCGGCCTGAAAAACATCGCTCCATTGCATCAAGAAGACGGCGGTCCAGGCTATGGAAGAATCGGAGATCTGGCTCGCAGCACCAGCTTGCATTCGCTGGCCGAAATCGTCAAAAAAGCGCTGACCGTAGACCATGTCAGAGTCGCAGGTGATCTTACGCTCAGCGTCAGCAGCGTGGCGGTCTGCTCCGGCAGCGGCTCCGGGCTTTTGCCGGATTTCCTGCTTTCCGATGCCCAGGTATATCTCAGTGGCGATCTGCGCTACCACGACGCGTTGGATGTCCGAGATGCGCACCGGGGAATGATCGACATCGGGCATTTTGCTTCCGAGCATATCATGGTAAACGCTTTGGCTGGTCGGCTAACCGCCGATCTCGACACCCTGGGCGCGGCGGTCGATGTTGTTGCTTACGAACACGAGAAAGACCCTTTTACAATATTATGAATTCGATACCCAACGACGGCAGGGGTGAAATGAACCGTGCCGATTTAACAGCGATAGTCGATGCGCTGCTGCAGCTTCAGGAGAACGAAGTGGAAACGACCTCCATCCAATCTCTGCTGGAACGCGTGCCGGATCGACTGGAACTTTTCAGTACCCGTCTTGAAGACTTCAAGACACGCATCGCGGAATCCGAAACCCGGATGTCCGATCTGCAGAAAGGCTACCGGCAACATGAGGTCGAAATCCAGTCCATCCTGGCACGAATAGAGAAAAGCAACGAGAAGCTCAAGACCGTGAAAACCAATAAGGAATATCAGGCCGGGCTGCATGAAATCGAAGATTTGAATCGGCTGCAGTCCGATGTCGAAGACAAGATGCTCGAGTGCCTGGAGGAGATCGACGAAGCTGAGTCGGCGGCCGAATCCGAGCGGGAAAGTTTTGGCACTTTTTCAATACAAATTGAAGATGAGAAAGTGCAACTGGAACGTGAATCCGAGGAAATGCAGCAAAAACTTCGAGAGTTGCTGCATCAACGCGAACTGATCGTCGCGGCTATCGATTCCGGGCTGCTGAAAAAATACGAACAGGTGAAGGAATACACCGGTGCGATAGCAGTGGCCGAAGTAAAAGCATCCATCTGCCAGGGATGCCACATGAATATTCCACCGCAGATGTACAATGAGCTGCAGAGATTTGACCGTCTGTTGAATTGTCCGCACTGTGAAAGAATCATCTATCCGCACGGGAGCCTGGAGAACGACTAGCCCGCCGGTTTGATGAAACCGTTTCAGCCAAGCTGAAAACAAACAGCAAATGTGCGTGGCAGAATCAATTCTGGGCATGACGCAGGCTGTTGGAGGTGCTGTCGGCGGCAGAATCATGCGGCGGC
>JAHEIV010000364.1 GCA_024639205.1 Deltaproteobacteria bacterium
CCCCGGAAATTATGCCATCAATCCAACGCTTTCCTATGCGCCTGCTAATGAGGATTTTTCCCTCACCATTCGTGGAGCGGGCATCGGGGCTACCATACTGGACGGAGGCGGCGCGGTTCAAATACTAAGGATCAACACCTCGGGGTTTGCCGATGCGGCTGCCGAAATAACCGTGGAGGGGATCACCTTTCAAAACGGATTCGACAACGTTCCCTTTTTCGGTGGCGGCCTTAACGTCCTCACAAACAATGCCGACATTACCGTATCCGGCTGTGCATTTATCAACAACGAATCTACCGGCACAGGTGGCGGCGCAAATCTACAGTCCTTGGCGAACGGTTCCGTGACGTTAACTAGCAGCACTTTCTACAATAATAGGGCCGGTACCAACGGGGGTGGTGCTTTGGTTTTCGGCAATTTCAACACTTTTATTGCCAACATCACCAACAACACCTTCGGTGGGAATACGGCCACTGGCAGCGGAGGGGGCGCTTATGTGTTTTTAGTTGATGATCCATCTGACGCCCACATTTACAACAACATTTTCTGGGAAAACACCGCCACTGCCGGCGGAAACGACGGCGATGATCTATTTGTAGAAAGCGACTTCATTGTCGGAGTGCCCGTTTCCATGGTTAACCTGTTTAACAATGTTCTGGGTATGAATGCCGACCTTATCAGCGGACAGTCGGAAGACCTGAACGTGACAAATACCAACAACTACACCCAGGGCAGCAATATCCAGCAGGACCCGCTGTTTACCGATGCGGGGACCGGTGACTTTCACCTGCAGAGCGGTTCACCCGCCATCGATGCCGGAGACAACAGCGCCCCGGCGATACCGCTCAGAGACTTCGAGGATGACAACCGGATCATGAGCGGCACGGTGGACATCGGGGCGGACGAGACCCCGCCGCCACTAAGCGGCAGTAGCAGCGGTGGATGCTTTATCAATACGTCGCAGCTGTAAACCGAAGCTGCCGGTGAAACATCTCTGGAAAGAGGAAATCGGAGGTCACACTTAACTCCGCGGAGGATCAGAGAGTTGGCCACCGATTCCGCCAACCAACCCAAGGCGCCTGTCCGGCGCTTATTCTACTGGAAACTGGCAAGCGCTCTCACGCTGATCTGCGTGATGGCCACAGGGCTGTTGATCCTGTGCTATGCCCTGGGGCCCAAAACGGGGATGGAGGCTCTGGCGATCATCATCCCCTGGTTGATCGCGTTTGCCGTCAATGCACTGCTGGTGCTGCCTGCCCTTTTCAGTGCCATCTTCTCCCGGTGCCACCTGCGCAGTCTTTGGATCTACGGGTATTTCGCCGCGTTCTTTTTCATTCACGGCGCTTATTTTGTCAGCATCAACCGGATCGATCTCCAGCTGTCCATAACCTACCACAACCTGGTGCATCCGGAAGAGATGGCGCTCAACCGCGACCTGAACGCAATGAGAATCCTTGTTCACAGCGGTAAAATCCCGGATGCCGATTTACTCAAACGCACCAAAGACAGGATCAAAAGCGGCGTCGACGTGAACCTGAAAATTCCGGGCGAATCGCGGACACCGTTGCTGTATGCCTGCGCGGTGGGCGATCCGGAGCTGGTTCGCCTTCTCATCGAGCACGGTGCAGCGGTCGATATTTTTGGAAGTTACACCAACCGGCTGCTGAAAGAGGCGATCCAGTCAGGCCACGCCGGGGTGTTGGCCGTGTTGTTGGAAAAAGGAGCCGATCCAAACCTGAAAGATCACGGCGGACAAACACCGCTGATGCTCGCTGCCGCCACTGGTGACAATCCAGCGGTTCGGCATCTTCTTGCGGCGGGCGCCGACCCTTTGGTTTCGCATTATTCCGGCTCGGCCCTGGCTCGTGCGGTTCGCTCCGGGGACAATGAGATCGTTCGCCTGCTGCTCTCTGCCGGTGCAGACCCTGCCGAACGAAATAGTTCGGGGAAAAGCCTTTTGTACACCGCGGTGGAACGTGGTCATCCGAAGATTGCTGATATTCTGAAATCCGCCGATTCGGCCCGTAAAAAAGAAGGCCGAGATTCGGCGAGCCCTTCCGGTGATCTTTACCGTGCCCTCACCCGGGGAGATATCAAGACGTTTCAAAAGCTGCTGGACCTTGGCGTATCGCCCGATGAACGCGATCCAAAGGGACGGACCCTGCTGTCACGGGTATGCTCTCAAAATTACGCCTCGCTGCGGCCCATGCCGGCTTTTGAGCTTGCACAAATGCTGGTTGGCAGCGGAGCGGATGTGAATGCAGCGAGCGACTATGGGATGACACCGCTGATGGATGCCGCCGGTTCGGGAGCAGTCGACATCGCCGCATTACTGGTAACAGAGAGCGCGCAGGTGGATGCCGAAACCGAGGATGGACAAACAGCGTTGATGATTGCCACCGGCAAGGGGCACAAGGAGATTGTAGCCCTGCTTTTGGAGGCCGGGGCGAATCCAAACGCGCGCACCCGCAGAAAAATGAACAACATCTATCCGTTGTCTGCAGCTGTAAACAGCGGCGATCCGGCACTGGTGCAAATGTTGCTCGACGCCGGTGCGGTGATCGATGAAACCGGCCGGGACAAGGGGGATCTGTTTCAGCGGGGTGCCCGGGACCCGGAGATCGTTCGCCTGCTGGCAACCTGCGGCGCAGACCTTAACGCGCCCGACAGCATGAATCGCTATGCGCTGAGCCAAGTGCTCGATCACGGCAGTTCCGAATCGGCCCGTGTGCTGCTTGCACTGGGTGCACGGCCCGATATCCAGGCCCACGGGGGCCTGCATCCCCTGGTGCTGGCATCCGGCAAGGGGCATGTGGAACTTTTGCCGCTGCTGTTCGAAAAAAGCGCGGGCATCCGAGCGGACCGAAAGTTACAGAAACGTGCGCTCAAGTCGGCGATCGAGCACGGTCAGACAGGGTGCTTGCAGTACCTTCTGGACTACGGGGTGCGCGGCTCTCTTTCGGAGGCGGAGTCGATCATGAAACATTCCCGGGTGCTTGAAAGGTCCCCCGAGAAAAAAGAGGTCATCCGCACGATCTTCCGGGACAAGGAGAAAAGCGATGCGCTGCGCATGATACCGTAAGTGGCGATTGGAAGACAGATAGTAAAAAAGGCAGGGTCCCGAAGGACGCTGCCTTTTTTGCTAAAGAGGAAAATTGATAGTTGGTCTTAGAGTAAGATGCTGCCTTTTGGGCGATCAGCCCTGAACGTCGATTCCGAGGTCGCAGCCCAGATGCGGATCCTTGTTGTCGCATTCAAAGTTTTTTTCGCGCGTATCTATGTGGCCCTCGTTGTTGTCGTCGCTGAAGTATTCCTGAATATTTTTTGGAATGTTACACATCCCGGCATCTGATTGGTTCTATATTTTTTTCTTGTCCTTTCTACTAGGCATAAAAGTAGGCACGATCGGTGGTCCTGCAACGGTAATCAAATCTGGCCATCATAGTAGGTAATTGCTATTGCTTACGCTGACTTCCGAAGACTTTTTTCAGCAACTCGGTCACGCGGGCGGCCGGATCCTTTCTAATGGCGGCCTCCTCTCCGGCCAGCATCACAAACAAACCATCAATGGCTTTTTCCGTCACGTATTGATCCAGGTCGAACACCGCGCTCTGTGCAAAGGAAATCGATTCGAGTTTGTCTTGCAGCTGCTGGTAGGTGCGGGTGACACCGACCGCGGACATCGACTGCTCAACGATCGGTTTGAACTGTGAGTGCAATTGCGGGGAAGTTTTTTGTTTGAAGTATCGTGTGGCCGCATCATCGGGACCGTTGAGAATCTGCCTGGCGTCCGCAAAGGTCATCTGTCGAATGGCATCCCAGAAAAGCGCCTTGGCACGGGGGGCC
>JAHEIV010000365.1 GCA_024639205.1 Deltaproteobacteria bacterium
GCAATGCCGGCAGGCCATTTCGTATAGCTCCCGCCGGCACCCCTGGGGCAGAATCGTTGCGGCCGCAGCCGTAATGGCCGTGCGCTCTTCATCGCCCGGCAGCCGGCCCGCACAGATGATATTTTTGTCCGCCGGGAACATGGGATGAAAAGATAGAATCATTTGCGGTCAGTATCCCAGTTTTTGAAGCGCCTTTGCATCCTTGCTCCAGTTTTTCTGAACACGCACAAAAAGCTGTAGAAATACTTTCGTACCGAGAAATTTTTGAATATCGTCCCGTGCCGCGCTGCCGATCTGCTTGATCTTAACCCCTTGCCGGCCGATGACCATCCCTTTCTGTGATTCCCGCTCCACGTGGATCGTGGCGAGAATGCGGACCAGTGCCCCGTTTTTTTCCTCCTTGAAACTGTCCACCGTAACGGCAGCCGCATACGGAATTTCATCGCCGGTCAGACGAAACACCTTTTCACGAATCAATTCGGCCGCTATGAAACGCTCTGTAAGATCCGTGAGTGTGTCCGAAGGGAAATAGGGCGGCCCGGTCGGAAGGTGTTTTTCCAATATTTCCATCAGCACATCCACCTGGGTACCGTCGGCGCACGAGATGGGCACAATCGCCTCGAAGGGATAAACCGATTCCCACCTTGCGATAATCTTCAGCAAGTCATCTTTTTTAGCCAGATCGATCTTGTTGAGAGCCAGGATAACCGGTTTGCGGTTTTTTTTGAGTGTCTTGACCATCAAACCTTCCGAAACCGGATCCGAAGCGGCGACGTCGATCATGATCAGCAACAAATCTGCATCACCCATGGCGTTGAGGGCGGTTTCAACAATGCGGACATTGAGCAGTTTCTTTGCCCGGTGAACACCCGGGGTGTCGATAAAGATCATCTGGGCTGCGGTTCGATGAAGAACACCCAGAACGCGGTTTCGGGTGGTCTGCGGCTTTTTTGAAGTGATGGAAATCTTTTCGCCGAGCATCCGGTTCAACAGGGTGGATTTGCCGACATTGGGTGCCCCGACAATGGTTACAAAACCGGATTTGAATTCGCTGTCGTTGGGATAATCGTTCATAGACCTTTCGGTTCTGAAGAGATGGCGGTTTGGAAAAAGGCAACCGGGTTGAAGGACCGGGGAATCTGCAACTCGGATACTCCGGCGGTTGCGGCTCGCAGTCATCCCTGTTAGCGTCTCGGCGGCTCACCGGCTTGGCGTTCAAGCAAATTCTGGATCGCCTGCCAGAGTTTTTCGCTGCCCATTCGTGTTTTTGCGGAAAACAAAATCAAGTTCTCCTCAGAAACCGGCAAACAGCCGGCAATGTGCCGCTTTTGGGCCTGCTGTTTTGAGCGGGACAGCTTGTCGGCCTTGGTCAGCACCGCTATAGACGGAATATGGTAATGCGTCAGCCAGTCGGCAAGAACAAATTCGCCGGGTCCCGGTGTGCGGCGGATATCCAGAATCGTGACAACCCCTTTTAAGTTCGATCGGCCGGCCAGATACGTTTCGATCATCGGGCCCCACTTTTTCCTTACCGATTCCGGAACCCGGGCGTATCCGTACCCGGGCAGATCGACGAATGAAACCACCTCGTTGATCAGAAAAAAATTGATCAACTGCGTGCGCCCGGGGGTTGAGCTGGTTCGGGCCAGCCGTTTGCGGTTCACCAGGGTGTTGATCAGGGAGGATTTCCCCACGTTGGAACGACCGATAAAAGCGATTTCCGGTGTGCCGCTCGAGGGATACTGGGAGGGCTTGACGGCGCTTTTGATAAAATCGGCAGACTTGATCAGCATTGCTGCACACCGGATACCGGATGCTGAATGCGAAATACGCGATCAAGGCATCAAACCTATCGACCCGTTTCCAGCTTCCAGACAGCCCGTATCGATTGAGTGAGTCACAAGCGGGTTACAGAGATTGTAAATAGGCTTCAAGGCGGCGCATACCTTCTTCGATGTTATCCATCGAATTGGCGTAGGAAAAGCGCAAGTAGCCCTCGCCATTGTCACCAAAATCGATCCCCGGTGTTACCCCCACGTGGGCCTTTTCGAGGATGTCAAAGGCCAGTTCATACGAGTTGGTTGAGATGTGTTTCGCATTTGCAAACACGTAAAAAGCCCCGGTCGGCTCGACAGTGATTCCGAATCCCAATTCCCGGAGGCGACGAATCATCAACCGGCGTCTCTTATCGTACGTTTCTTTCATGCGGGTAACGTCGGCGGCGGCATCGGTCAGCGCTGCGATACCCGCCCGCTGCACCATTGAATTGGCGGAAATGAAAAAATTTTGATGCAGTTTCTGCATGGGTCGGAGGAAAGCACGGGGTGCGATAACGTATCCAAGGCGCAGTCCGGTCATGGCATACAGCTTCGAAAAACCGTTGAGCACAAACGCTCGATCGGTGAACTCGAGTATGGAATGCTCTTTGCCTTCGTAAACCAGACCGTGATAAATCTCATCGGAAACAATCCACGGCTTCATTCCGGAAATTGTTTTCATGCGTTTCGCCGAAAGCAGATTCCCGGTCGGATTGGACGGTGAATTGATGAAGATCGCCTTGGTGCGGTCGCTGATCTTCTCCCGGATGGCTTCGGGCCGGTACTGAAAACCGTCTTCTTCATATACCGGAACGGTGACGATCTGTGCTTCGAGAAAGCGGATAAAATTGGGGTAACAGGCATAATGGGGATCGGACAGGATGACCTGATCCTCCCTGTTCAGCAGGACCGAAAACAGTAGCAAGATCGCCGGAGATGTGCCGGAAGTGACCAGGATGCAGTCCGGATCGACGGATACAGCGTATTGGTCCTGATAATATCGACAGATCGCCTCCCTGAGTTCCAACAGGCCCAGGCTGTGGGTGTAATGTGTCTGTCCCTCTTCGAGCGCCTTGCAGGCAGCGGTTTTCACGCAGGCCGGCGTGTCGAAATCGGGCTCACCCACCTCCAGATGGATCACATCGACACCTCGACGCTCCATTTCATGGGCTTTTTCAAGTACATCCATCACAATAAAGGATGTGATCGATTCGGTTCTTTTGGCGCTCACAGGCTTATCCATGGATCACCCAATCTTTTATTTGCAAATATAAGCTATACGACCTTGTTGAGGGGATACTCAATAATCCCCTCGGCACCTGCGCTCAACAGCTTGGGGATCAGGTCTCGCACGGTTCCGGCATTCACGACGCTTTCAACCGAGAACCAATTGGATTCGTACAGATGTGCCACTGTCGGTGCATTCAAGCTGGGAAGCAAGTCCACGATTGTTTTCATCTGCGTTTCCGGTACGTTCATTTTCAACCCGACCAGTCTCTCGCCCCGTAATGCACCCTGGAGCAACAGGGCTATCTGCTCCACCTTGTCCCGCTTCTCACGATTTGTCCAGATGTCGTGATTGACAATTAGCTGCGTATTGGTCTGCATCAGTTCGTGGATAATACGCAGACCATGCGCTTTGATGGTACTGCCGGTCTCGGTGACTTCAACGATGGCATCGGCCAGGCCGGAGACAACCTTGGCTTCGGTTGCACCCCATGAAAATTCGACATCCACCGGGATTTTGCGTTCGCTAAAGTACCGCTCGGTAAAATGAATGAGTTCGGTTGCGATTTTTTTCCCGGCCAGATCCTCTATTTTGCGAACCTTGGATTCGTAAGGAACCGCGACAACCCAGCGCGCGGGACGAGCGCTGACTTTCGAGTAGACAAGATCCGCGACCACATGGATATCCGACTCGTTTTCAGCGATCCAATCCTTGCCGGTCAAACCGGCATCGAGCGTTCCGTTTTCAACGTAGCGGGACATCTCCTGGGCCCTGCAGATGGCGCATTCGATCGATTCG
>JAHEIV010000366.1 GCA_024639205.1 Deltaproteobacteria bacterium
ACTCCACGGTCCCGTGCATTCCCACCATCCCCAAGCTGAGCGGATGATCGACCGGGAATGCCGAAAGGCCATGCAGGGTGAACGCTACCGGGATATTGGCTTTTTCGGCGAATCGTTTCAAGGCGTCACCGGCATTGGCGCTGATGATGCCGTGGCCGCAGAGAATCACCGGTCGCTCACTGCGGTTGATCAACGACACCGCATTTCGGATCGTCTCCCGCGCCGGGTGCGGTGAATACAGCATGCCGGCCAGATCGGAATCAAATGCTACAGGATCGAACCGATAGTCCTCGGCGGCGTCCAGGTTCTGGACGTCTTTGGGAATGTCAATGACGACCGGTCCGCCGCGGCCAACCGTGGCGACGTGAAACGCTTCGTGAATCGATTCCTCGATCTGCTCGACCCGAAGCGGCATATAGGTTTGCTTGGTCAGCGGCATCATCACCCCGACCACATCGCTTTCCTGGAACGCATCGGTGGCAATGACACCGGAGGGAACCTGCCCGGTGATGGCGATGATCGGCACCGAATCCATGCCGGCGTCGGCAATGCCGGTCACCAGGTTCATGGCACCCGGACCCGACGTGGCCATGCAGACGCCGATCTGCGGATTCAAAGTGGTGAGCGAGGCCCGGGAAATCCCCTGGGCCATAAAGGCAGCGCCTTGCTCGTGGCGTGACATGATAAACGAGAATACCTTCTGCTTTTCCATCTCGTCGAACACCGGCATGATGGCACCGCCGGTGTATCCGAATACAAACTCAACGCCCTTTTCCTTCAGGGATTTGATGACTAATTCCTTACCCTTCATTGTGCATCTCTTTCCGGTAGTGGGTTACAGCTTCCCTTGCTGGGATCGGTACTCCTGCAAGGGTGCTGGGTGATGACGCGGGAAATCTTTGCCGATTGCACCCATTCATCAATTGGTAATAATCGTTGTTCATCGGCCTTCTGGTGGTCAGTCTACAAGGATCCACTTTCCTGAAAGCTCGTCCACGTTTTTTAATGTTGGATCCGTTCGATCCAAAGATCGCTTGTTACACGCATATCCGGGTAACATAACCTCTTTTTCGACACTTTCCAGCCGGGCATCGAATTTAATCGAAAAACCGCTTATGATTTGACAATCGCTTACGTTTTCGCCATATGGTAAGGCTGCTTTGTTTGCCATCGACAGCATCGAATATTATTTTAACCAATCACGAATTCGAACAGGTACAAGATGGGAAAAACACTTTTTCAAAAGGTATGGGAACCACACGTCGTGCGGGAACTCGCAGACGGTTCGACACTGCTTTACATCGATCGGCACCTGGTGCATGAAGTCACCAGTCCCCAGGCGTTTGAGGGGTTGCGCCTGCACGGTCGTAAAATTCGACGGCCTGAATTGACCTTTTCCACCATGGATCACAATGTCCCCACCACTGAGGATCGGATGGACATCAAAGATCCCGTCTCGGCGGCCCAGGTGGAAGCCTTGAGTCGAAACTGCCAGGATTTCGGCGTTACCCTGTTCGGTCTTGGAGACAGGCGCCAGGGGATCGTACATATTATCGGACCGGAACTGGGTCTCACGTTGCCGGGGTTGACCATTGTGTGTGGCGACTCCCATACATCTACGCATGGAGCGTTCGGCGCCTTGGCTTTCGGCATCGGCACATCCGAAGTCGAACATGTCCTGGTCACCCAGACTCTGGCACAAAACAAACCGCGCACATTCAAAGTAGAATTTGTCGGGCGTCCGGGACCCCGCATATTCTCAAAGGATTTTGTGCTGAAACTGATCGGCACCATCGGTACGGCAGGTGGAACCGGCCATGTGCTCGAATACAGCGGTGAAGCGATCTCCGCCTTATCGATGGAAGCGCGCATGAGCATTTGCAACATGAGTATCGAGGCCGGTGCGCGGGCGGGGATGATCGCCCCGGATGAGACCACCTACGCGTACATCACCGCGGAAAACAGGCCCTACGCACCACAGGGAGAGCAGCTGGAACGGGCCATCGCATACTGGAAGACCCTGCCCAGTGACGACGATGCCGTCTTTGACCGGACCCTTACCATCGATACCGGCCGCATCGCACCACAGGTGACCTGGGGGAACAACCCCGGCATGGTCGTCGACATCGATCAACCGATACCCGATCCGGATCAAGCCGGAGGATACACCCGCGCAGACGTCGAGAACGCCCTGGCATATATGGGCCTCATACCCGGGACCTTGCTAACGGACGTTTCGGTGGATGTGGTTTTTATCGGCAGCTGCACCAATGCCCGCATCGAAGACCTGCGTCTGGCTGCGGAAATACTGAAGGGGAGAAATAAGGCCGACCATGTCCAGCTGCTGATCGTGCCGGGCTCCCAGCAGGTGCGCGAGCAGGCCGAAGCCGAAGGCCTGCCAGAGATTTTTAAGTCTGCCGGTGGCGAGTGGCGCTATGCCGGATGCAGCATGTGTCTGGGCATGAACCCGGATCAGTTGAGACCAAAACAACGCTGCGCGTCGACTTCCAATCGCAACTTCGAAGGCCGCCAGGGGAAAGGCGGCCGCACCCATCTGGTCAGCCCGCAGATGGCTGCCGCAGCTGCCGTGGCAGGGAAATTTGTCGATATCCGCCAGTGGCCCGAAACCTAGCTTATTATTCTCATAGCGCGGGACTGCGCTGTGACCGGGAAAAACTGCCGTAAGTGCATTGAAGCAAGAGGTATGACGATGGAACCTTTTTCCACCCACACCGGAATTATCGCCACGTTGAATCGATCCAACGTGGACACCGACCAGATTATCCCCAAACAGTTTTTAAAGTCGATTAAACGCACCGGCTACGGGCCAAATGCATTTTTTGACTGGCGCTACACCGACGACGGCAGGCCCAACAAGGACTTTGAATTAAACGATCCCCGGTTTGCCGGCCGGTCGATTCTGGCAGTTCGTAATAACTTCGGTTGCGGTTCCAGCCGGGAACATGCGGTATGGGCGCTGTTTCAGGATGGGTACCGGGTGATCATCGCTCCCTGGAAAGAGGTCAATGGCGAGCGGGTACCGGGTTTCGCCGATATTTTTCGAAATAACGCCACGAAAAACGGATTGCTGACGGTCGAACTCAGCGAGGAAGAAGTGGAACAGATTTTTTTGGCAGTCGCCGGCAATGAGGGGCAAAAAGCGACCGTGGACCTGGCATCTCAGAAAATCACCCTCCTGGAACCCAACCCCATGGTCTGCAGCTTTGATATCGACAAGGGAAGTAAAAAACAATTGTTGGAGGGACTGGATGATATCGAGCTGACCCTTCAGTTCGAGGGAGATATCACCCGATTCGAAAACGAGTACGATCCGATGCTGTCGCCGGCGTCTCCACCGCTGGATAAGGCGTAATTCCCGTATTGAATTCCGGACCCGCAGCCATACCGGTCATGAAGGTCTTCAAGAGAATTCCGATGATATGAAATAACGGACTTCTCTTGAGAGCGAACGGACATCAGGCGGCGGCCTTCCCGCCGTCGAGCACCTGGCGTATTTTCTGTGACAATTCCCCCATACTGAACGGTTTCTGGATAAAACCGTTGCAACCCCGTTTCATAATCTCGGCGGCCTGCCCGTCAAGGCTGTATCCGCTGGCCAGCAAAACTTTGATGCCGGGATCGACCTGTTTGAGAAGATCGTATGTATTTCCACCGTTCACTTCCGGCATGATCATGTCCAGTATGACGCAGGCGATCTTCTCCCGGTTACCCCAGTATATATCGACCGCTTCCATCCCGTCGCGGGCAGCCAGCACCCGGTAGCCCAGTTTTTCCAGCAGCCTGGAGCCTACATCGATGATCAGCTCTTCAT
>JAHEIV010000367.1 GCA_024639205.1 Deltaproteobacteria bacterium
ATCCCGTTTGGAGGTCGTTAGAAACGCTGGGTATGCGGTGGGCAATAAAGAACACAGCGAAGGCGCACGCTGTGTCGCCGCGCCGGTGCGCTGAATGGCGATGCTATCACGGCCATCAGCGTTTGCGCCCCCATCGCAGGAGTTGCCCGGGAAGCTGCTCGGCAATCGATCAGGAAACGGGTGGCGGCATGTGTCATCGTCATGGCCGCCACACGGGAGCTTTACCCGTATCTCGATAAAGCGGCTTGCCGAATTGATCTCGCTTTTCACTGAAGTACTGAATGGTTTTCGGAAAATAGGCTTTGTGGTCGGGGAAAATCCGTTCAAATTCATCGCGACACGGCTTGCGGAAGTCCTCTGCTGTGAGATCCGGATATCTTTCCCGGCAAAGCGCTGCAATCCGGTCGAAAAAGTGCCCCCCCAAAAATTTGTCATAGACGATGCTGTGAAATACGTCGTTTTCCATTCGATTGTAGGCATTCAGGCTTCCATCCGGCAGGCTCAGCTCGCGGCGCCGTCGCATATCGATACCGATGCTTAAATCTCTGTGGACGATCCGTTTGACTTCCAGTTTCCCGTTTACTTCCAATAGCACATTTTGACCGTGGGGCTCGAGCAGGTAGCCAAAATACCGGAAACAGCCGACCCAATGGCGAATGATCGGGATCATGATCTGGTGCAGGACAAATACCTTGGGGTCTTTTGCTCCGATGAGGTCAAACAGCAGTGGCGGTTTGGCGGGGTCGAAAAAGTCCATGCCGTAAAGCGAAAATCCGGGTATAAGCTTTCGATCGGCGTCGACAAACGGAAACGGCTGCATGTCCCGAATCAGATACCCCCAGTTCTCACCTCGAGGAGAATCCGGCTCGAGGTTTGGGTGCGCCACACCGATGACTTCCCTGAAAAAGGCGAATCGTTCGTCTAGGCGATCAACTCCTTTTTCGAGCTCCATCGAGACAGCGACAGCCTGCTCTACGACCTCGTTTCGCATTCTGCGGTGGTAGCGGGAGATCCTGAATGGAAAATGCACCTTGACCGCATGGGGGGTCTTGTCGTCGTGCACCCAGAGCGTTCGGGTCGAGGAGCTGGGAGACACGGCGATACCGCCGCGTGATGTTCCGATGGACAATATTCGCTGAACGTACGGATCGTCCGGGTGCTGCTCAAGAACCTGCGGGTGAATACAAAACAGAATTTTGTCGGGGGTGAGATACCGTTTTGACAGCTCGATGGAAGGATTGGCCGTGTAAACCCGCATTTGATCGCGAGAAACTTCAAAGACCGGCAGCATGAATTGCGCGTTTTTGGAGTCGGGCCGGTAGGGCTGCTGCGCCTCTGTATAATCGGCGTGGATACTGTAGGTCCTGGTTCCTTCGTTTCTATAACGATCCAGATAGTTCAATGGCGGAATCATCATTTTCACTTCACACAATGATGCGGCGATGGCAGATCCAATAAAACGGATCCGCTTTTGCGTCCGAATAAGATTCTGTCGTTATTGCTCCCCAATGAGGAAGGATTCGAAGGTGGCGGGTGCGTAATCGTTGAGAATAACGGCAGCTCACCGTTGTCTTTATGAGTCGAGCTTCAAGCCGGCCAGGATGTCTTCCTCAACTTTTTTTGCGGTTGTCTCCAAAGCTTCAACCTGTTCGGCCAGCCGGTCGGCAAACTCGTTGTCTTGAATCGACGAAAGGTTGATGCGGACATTCATGCATCCGGCCAGCACCGCCGTTCGGGCCAGCATCCCGGCCACCGCCCCATCGGTGACCGCGTTGGGATTTCCTTTTTTGACCACCCGTGCTGCCAGATCGATGATCCGTGCGGCCAGCTCGGCGGTTTCCAGGGGAACCCGGCTGGCATGCTGTAGGGCTTTCTGGATGGCATGCGTGCGGAATTGGATTTCCTGCGCGCTGCCTTTGGGCAGTCGAAATGCATCCAGAACGCCGGCGTAGGAATCCGAATCCCGGTCGATGTTGCGCAGGCACTTTTCGCGCAGCTCGGCGGCTTCTTCGACGATGCGCTGCATCTCGGCATCCACAGCTTCAAACCCCTTGCGCCCGATCGTCAGACCGGCCACCATCGCCGTCAATCCGGCTGCCAGGGCACCGCTTACAGCGGCCGCACTGCCGCCGCCGGGGACAGGCGCCGCGGAAGCGGTTTGATCCAAAAAATCTTTGATCGTCAGTTCTGAAAGCATTCAGGTTGTCTCCTTTGCGGCCGTTTTCTGAAAAACCAGCTGTCCGCCTTTGATGACTTTTTCCACCGTGCTCACACCGATGTGATAGGGAATGAAGTGGTAGGATGGAAATTCCAGCACGATCACATCACCGCGTTTGCCGACATCCAGGCTGCCGATGGCATCGGCCCGGTCCAGGGCGGCTGCCCCGTTTATCGTCAGGGCCGTGATCGCTTCCTCGGTGCGAATGCCCATATGCAAGGTGGCCAGCGCCGCGATCAGCGGAATCGATTCGGTGAAACAACTGCCGGGATTGAAATCGGTTGCCAGCGCAACGGCACAACCCCGGTCGATCATATCGCGCGCACGGGCGTAAGGCTCCCGCAGGCTGAAAGCCGTTCCCGGAAGAAGTGTGGCGACAACGCCGGCAGATGCCAGCCGGTCAATCCCCTCGTCGGAGGCTTGCAGCAGGTGGTCGGCAGATACCGCACCGAGTTCGGCAGCCAGCTCAGCCCCGCCAAGCCGCACGATCTCGTCGGCGTGCAATTTGAGCTTCAATCCCAGCTCCCGGGCCTTCATCAGCAGTCGGCGGGATTGATCAACAGAGAATACCCCTTTTTCACAAAAGACATCGCAAAACTCGGCCAGCCCATCAGCGGCTGCCGGCGGCAGGACATCGCTGATCATAAAGTCGATAAAAGCGTCTTCCCGGCCTTTGTATTGGTCCGGTACGGCATGGGCACCCAAAAAAGTGGGCACCACGTCAACCGGGTGGGCCCGGCCTAAATCACGCATCACTTCGAGCTGCTTGATCTCCGTGTCGCGGTCCAATCCGTAACCGCTTTTGCCTTCCACCGTGGTCACGCCCAAGGAGAGCATGCTGTCGAGGCGCTGCAATCCGGTGGCCATCAACTCCTGCCGGGAGGCCTTGCGGGTGGCGGTCACCGTGTTGACGATGCCTCCGCCGCGCTGCATAATCTCCATGTAGCTGTCGCCCCGCAACCGCCAGCCGAATTCCTCGGCCCGGTAACCGCCGAACACCAGGTGGGTGTGCGAATCGACAAAGCCAGGCAGCACGGCTCTGCCGGTGGCATCGATCACGGCAAATTCGGATTCACGGACCCCCTCCAGCGCCCTGGCGGAGGGTCCCACCGCTTCGATGATGCCATTGCGGATAACCACCGCTCCGTTTTCGATGACGTGAAGATCGGACATATCCGCGCCGCATTTGGCCTTGAAACCGCTGCAGGTCACCAGTTCGGATGCATTTTTGATGATGATGTTTCCGTTTGGCAATGGCTCTGCTTCCTTGCGGAACCTCGGCAGTGAAAAATGAAAGATAGAAAACTGCAGCGGCGGTTATTCGTAAATTCGATACTCCAGCACCTGGTTCATCGAAAAGTTTTCCAGGCCCAGATAGTAGGCCGCCGAATCGATCAGGGCTCCCATCGGTACCAGACCGACAATTTCACTGCCGGCGACACTGACCCCGTAACGGCGAGCTTCGATCCGAATCAACTCGAACACCCGGTATAAGGCGGTGCGGGTATAGTCTGTCATGTTGATGGAAACCTGCACGATGCCCCGATCCTTTAAGTCGATGCCGAGTGCCTTACAGTAGCGCAGTCCTCCGCTGATGTGGCGCACTTTTTTG
>JAHEIV010000368.1 GCA_024639205.1 Deltaproteobacteria bacterium
GTCGTTCCGGCAGTGGTTCTGTTCAGCATCCTGCTGGGAGTCGCATTGATGGGCATCAAGGAAAAAGATACGCTGCTGCAGGGGCTCAGAGCGGCATCGGCCGCCCTGGTGAAGGTCACCGGTATCATCGTAAAGCTCACGCCGGTAGGCGTGTTCGCCATATCCGCTGCGGCAGCCGGTACCATGACCATCGAGGAGTTCGGCCGGCTGCAGGTCTACCTGGTCAGCTTCAATCTCCTCGTTTTGCTTCTGACCTTCGGGGTCCTGCCGTTTATCGTCATGTCGGTGACGCCTTTCGGTTACCGCGACATCGTCGGAATGTCCAAGGACGCCCTGGTGACGGCATTTACCACCGGCAACTTGTTCGTGGTGCTCACGGTGCTGACCGAGAATTGCAAGGCGATCTTCGAAAAACACAACCTGACACAGGAGAAGACCGACACCTACATCGACGTGCTGATCCCGATCTCTTTTAACTTCCCCAACCTCGGCAAGCTGATCATGCTGCTGTTTGTCCTTTTTGCGGCCTGGTTTACGGGATCGACCCTGTCCGCCGGGCAGTATCCAATGTTTGTTTTCTCCGGGCTGCTCAGCTTCTTCGGGGGCGTCGACGTGGCCCTGCCCTTTATGCTCGATCTCATGCAGCTGCCCTCGGACATGTATCAGCTCTACCTGGTAACCGGGGTGATCAACGGTCGCACGGCCACCTTGCTGGCCGCCATGAACCTGATCGTGTTTACCCTGCTGGCGACGGCCAGTTTGACCGGCGTGATGAAGGTCCGGATGAGAAAGCTGCTGGCCTATTCGACCGCGTCCCTGGTGTTGACCTTTGGTGCCATTATCGGCGGCAAAGTCTACTTCGACCTGGCCGTCAAGAACGAGTACACGCAGGACGTCGTCGTTGCAAACATGAGCCTGCTGCAGAACCCGGCCCCCTATCGCCTGTATCGGGAAATCCCGGCCGGCACCAAGGACCAAAAAAGTGGTGAAAGCTCACTGGAGAGAATCCTCCGGACCCAAACCCTGCGGGTGGGATACCAGCCGGACAACGTTCCGTTTTCTTACTTTAACACCGTAGGAGAACTGGTCGGTTTCGAAATCGACATGGCTCACCTGCTGGCCAAAGACTTTGGATGGAAACTGGAGTTTATGCCTTTCAGTCATGACAACCTGGCGGAGCACCTCCAGCGGGGGGATTTCGATATCGCCATGTCGGGCGTAGCGATGACACCGGCCAACTTGCAGAAAATGAAATTCGCGGAACCTCTCATAAGCACGACCGCCTCCCTGGTGGTGCGGGATCATCGCAAGAATGAATTCGCAACCCTCGAGAAAATCAGGCGAATGACACGCGTGGCAATGGGCGTAGTGAAAGACAGCTCTCTTCGCGATGCGCTGCAGGGGGCGTTTCCCACCGCCCAGGTGGTTATGATCGACACCCCTCGGGACTTTTTCGAGGGCAACGTTCCCAACCTCGATGCACTGTTGATCTCGGCCGAAGCCGGTTCGGCCTGGTCATTACTGTATCCCCGTTTCCAGGCGGTCATTCCCAAACCGTCCCGTCTGAAAATCCCGCTTGCCTTTCCCGTGGCGATGAACGATGCTGATCTGGCGGATTTCGTCAGTCACTGGATCCTTATGATCAAAGGGGATCCGATCTTCAATCAAAAAATAAACTACTGGATCATGGGCGTGGGGGCCGAGGAGAAAAAACCCCGCTGGTCGATCCTGCGAAACGTGATCGGATGGGGGGTGGAGAAGAAATAGAAAAACGATTCGGATCACAAGGGTGCAGGAGAGTAGCAGGAGGGTAATATGATCGTCAGGTATATTCCGGGGTTTGTCGCCACCATCGCGGCAACCATTGCGCTTCAATCAAATTGATCGGCTGGGTGAGACAATCCCTGTCGTTCGAGATCCTCTTGTTTTTCGGCACCTATGTCGCGGTGACGATGATCGTCGATGCGGCAATGAAAAAATACGGTGAGAAAAAAAAGCATGATGTTCAACTCAACATAACCCGGTGAAAGGAGGTCCACCGATGTCCAAACGCGAAGAGTTTGTATCCAAAATGGGAAACCGCCTCAAAGAGTGGAATGTGGAGCTCGACAAACTGGAAGAAAAGGTGTTGACGGTCAAGTCCGAATTGCAGGGCAAATACCGCCAGCAAATTGTTGACCTGCGCAAAAAGCGCGAGGACGCTGAAAAGAAGCTGGAGGAGATCAAAGCCACCGGAGAAGGTGCCTGGGAAAACATGAAAGGCGAATCCGAACGGGCCTGGACGGCCCTGAAGGATGGCTTTGCCGCTTTCAAGTCCCACTACCAGGATGAAACGGGCGATCAGAACGAAAAGGATCGATTGCCGGAAAAGTAGTTCTTGGTTCTTACCATTTTCTGCGATTCCATCAAAGATGTCATCTGCATGGCCGAGGGACCATTGCGCCCTGTTGATTGCAGGCGCTGTCGCCATTGAAAGGGATTCAAGCAATGAATCTGCCAACCAGCAAGCCCTACACTTTTGACCGCGTGGTGCGGATCCTCATCGGTGCCGGATTACTGGTGGGACTCATCTGGCTGTTGGGATATTTGAGCGATGTACTGATTCCGTTTGCAGTGGCATTCCTGCTGGCCTACCTGATCAATCCCCTGGTGGTGCGCATCCAAAAAAAGATTCCCCATCGCACGGTTGCGGTACTGATCAGCCTGCTGATCGTTATCGTTGTATTCACTGCCGCGCTTGCCGTGGTCGTTCCGATGGTCATCAAAGAGATGGTGGATATGGGCAAGCTTCTCTCCGCCCTGGCAGAAGATACCGATCTGGCCACAAGGGCTGCGTCGATACTGCCCGCCGATATCTGGCAGACGATCAAAGATTACGCGGCCCGGCCGGAGGTGCGGGATCTGTTCAACAGCGAAAATTTCTGGAAGAACGTGCAGGCGGCAGCCGGCAAGATCCTGCCGGGAGTATGGGGCCTGGTCACCGGCACGACCACGGTGCTGATGAGCATCTTGGGGCTCGCGGTTATCGGGCTTTATTTGATCTTTCTGCTCTTCGACTACCAAACCTTCAGCCGGGGGTGGAAAGAGCTGATCCCCGAAGCCTATCGCGATTCGTTTGTAGCCTTTGTCGATGATTTCGAAGCAGCCATGAACAACTATTTCAGGGGGCAGGCGGCAGTAGCCTCCATCTGCGGCGTATTGTTTGCCGTCGGCTTTGCCCTGGTGGGCCTTCCGCTGGGAATTTTACTGGGATTGCTTATGGGACTGCTGAACATGGTCCCCTACCTGCAGATCATCGGTTTCATTCCGGCAGCGGTGCTGGCCGTATTTCACGCGCTGCAGACCGGAATGAGCGTTTGGGTGGTGCTCGGGCTGACCGCCCTGGTGATCGGCGTGGTGCAAATCGTCCAGGACGCCATCCTGACCCCCAAGATCATGGGCAGGGTGACCGGGTTGAATCCGGCCATGATCATGCTCTCGCTGTCGATATGGGGCAAACTGCTGGGCCTGCTGGGGCTGATCATCGCCCTGCCGCTGACCTACCTGCTGCTGGCGTATTACAGACGATTTCTGGCCACCGCCGGCAGCGCGGCTCACCCTCAATAGCCGCTGGTTTCCGGCCGATCGGGCAAACGCCGCTGCCGACCGGCACAAAAAAATCCCCCGTCCCTCCAATTGTTCGCAAAAGGGGGGGCGGGGGATTTATTTTTTAACGATCGGAAGCCTTACGGCAGTTGGTCGAACCACTCGCCTTTGTCAAACCAATACAGCGTCGCCCGGTCGAGAGCCCCGCTGCCTGCGATCGAGTTGAGAAGGTTGTCAACCAGG
>JAHEIV010000021.1 GCA_024639205.1 Deltaproteobacteria bacterium
CGACAGGTCGATCGGCTCAAATATCAGCGGCACCGGCGGTGAAATACCGCGGTCCTGGAGTTCAACTCCGGCGTTTTTCACAGACACGCTGTCGATTTGTAGGTCCCACTCCTCGATGTTGAAGGCCGGTGGCGTTTCAGGCTTTGGCGTCGAAGACGCCTCGTTGGCCGGTGGTGATGCAGGTAACAAAACATTGAGCAGCTGGATCGAACCATCGGGGAACACCGAGGATCGGATGCGGGCATCGGCGGTTTGTACCGATTCTATGCGGAACCGCCGTTCGTTGAAATCGAAGCCGACTCCGGCCACGGAAAACGAAGGCACAAAAACCAACGGGGTCGACTCCCCTTTTTCCGCAAGGCTGAAACGCTTCAGATCCACCCGGCCGTCGGTGAGCCTCATCCGCAGGCCATCTGTACCGACGCCGGCCGAAAAACTGCCGCCCAGGTCCAGGCGTCCATCGGTGATCTCGAAATTGACGGCCTCCTGAACCGCTTGCCACAGCCGGCGAAGATCGATGCCCGAAGCATTCAACGCTCCCCGTGCAGCGACCGGTTGAACCGTCAGGTGCCCTTCACCGCCGATCTGCTCATCCCGGTCGGTGCCGGCGCGAAATTCAAATCGGGATTCCGTGTCGGCTCGGGTGGTAAAATCCTGCAAGTTTGCCTGGATCGGAAAAAGAACGGCTTCAAACGGGGTTTTCGATGAAAGGTCGCGGAAAACCACCTTTCCGCCTTCGAGGGTAAAGCGGCCCACCTCGACAATCGGCAGCTGCGCGGGTTTGTCCGCATCCGCATCCGGGGGCTGATCCGCTTCGGGCAAAATGGTCAACACGTTGATCCGGCCATCGGGCAGGACCTGGAGCAGCGCGTCGGGTTGGGTCAGCCGCACTTCTTTGAGAACCGGCGCGCCCCGGAAAATGGAAGAGAGCTGCACGTCGGCATACAGCTCCTTCAAACCGACCAGGTGCCGGCCATCGTTGTCCTTTACGGTCACATCACGAACCGAGGCGGTCAGCAAAAAAGGATTCAGGTCGATTTCCCCCACCGTCGCTTTCACGGGGAGCTGCTCTGCGATCAGTTCTGGTAGCATTGATTGGGCGACTCTGGGAAGAACCCAAAAACCGGCGATGGTGTAAAGAAAAAACAGGCCGGCAGCCGCAAAAAGAGCAACAAACAGCAGCCGCCTTCTTCTCGGTCGTTTTTCATCAAGGGAAGGCATATCGGTCTCACGTGTTCGGGTTTGTGTTTTGTTGATTTGCCGGTTTGAGTGGATAAAAGGTGGTAAACTGCCTGCTCGTTGAACCCACGAATCGTCTCGAAGTCACCTGAAAACCGGCGTGAATTTTGGTTACCTCAATCATCGCTGCAGGCGGTTTGAACCGGCAGACCGTCGAACGTGGTTGCCAAGCACTTTTACGGTGCCTATGTTCGAATACTCAATACGTAAACAAGGACTCGTGATATGTCAACCAATCTTCTCTCCGGCGAAAAAAGCCCCTACCTGCTCCAGCATGCCCACAACCCGGTGCAATGGTACCCCTGGTCGAACGCGGCCTTTGAAAAAGCGCAGCAGGAAGACAAGCCGATCTTTCTATCCATCGGCTATGCCACCTGTCACTGGTGCCACGTGATGGAAAAGGAAACCTTCGAGGACGAAGAGGCGGCCGGTTTTCTCAACGAAACCTTCGTATGCATCAAAGTAGACCGCGAAGAGCGGCCCGACATCGACGCCGTGTACATGTCCGCCTGCCAGATGATCACCGGCAGCGGCGGCTGGCCGTTGACGATCTTCATGACGCCGGACAAAAAGCCGTTTTTTGCCGCCACCTATCTTCCCAGAAACAACCGTTTTGGTCGTGCCGGGGTGATCGAGCTCTGCCAGCAGGTGCACGCCATGTGGCAGAACCAGAAAGAAACGCTGCTCAAATCCGCCGACGGCATCGCCTCCCACCTGGGTAAAGCATTCGAATATAAAATGGCGGAGGAGCCGGGCAAAGATCTGCTGGACCGGGCATACGAGCAAATCGCAGCAAGTTATGACGACCCGCTCGGGGGGTTTGAACCCGCTCCCAAGTTTCCCACCCCACACCGGTTGCTTTTTCTGCTGCGCTCCTACCATCGCAGCGGTAACGCCCGGGCTCTGAAGATGGTGGAAAAAACCCTCTCCGCCATGCGATTGGGTGGCATCTGGGACCACGTCGGATTTGGAATGCATCGCTATGCCACCGACAAACAGTGGCTGCTGCCGCATTTTGAAAAAATGCTTTACGACCAGGCCCTGGTCACACTTCCCTATCTGGAAACCTACCAGATCACCCGCAACCCATTTTACGCCGACACGGCGCGGGAAATATTCTCCTACGTTCTGCGAGATATGCAAGATGCGCAGGGCGGGTTTTACTCGGCCGAGGACGCCGACAGCGAAGGGGAAGAAGGCAAATTTTATGTCTGGACCGAAGAAGAGTTTACCCGCGTTTTAGGAGCCGAAGCAGCCGCCACCTGGGCGCGGGTGTTTCAGCTTACTTCAGATGGAAACTTCCATGAAGAGTCCACCGGCCGGAAGACCGGGGCCAATATTTTGCATTTAAAACGGCTGCCGGAGCAAATTGCCCGTGATTCGGGCATGACGGCGGAAGCATTTGCCCAGCAGTGGCAAAAAGCAAGAGAAGCCCTTTATCGGGAGAGAGTCAAGCGGATACACCCGTTGAAGGACGACAAGATCCTCACCGACTGGAACGGGCTGATGATTGCCGCCCTGTCCCGCGGATCGCGGGTTCTGGGAGATCCCACCTACCGGGAAGCAGCCCAGCGAGCAGCCGAGTTTATTTTTCAATTTCTGCGCACCTCCGACGGCGGCCTGCAGCATCGATACCGGGACGGCGAAGCAGCCATCACCGGCCATGCCGAAGACTATGCCTTTTTCATCTTCGGTCTCCTGGAACTCTACCAGGCCTCGTCTGCAACCCGCTATCTGGAAGCGGCGATCTCTCTACAGCAGCGCATGTTGGCCGAATTCTGGGACAACGCAGCCGGGGGATTCTATTCAACGGCAGCCGATACCGAACTTCCGGTGCGACCCAAGGAGCTATACGACGGAGCGATCCCATCTGCGAATTCCGTCGCTCTGGTAAATTTGCTTTTTCTGGCCCGGATCACCGGTGACACCCGTTGGGAAGAAAGATCGCACGCGCTGGTCAAATCCTTTGCCGGCACGCTGCAGGAACATCCCGCCGGCTTTACTTTCTTTCTGGTGGGTCTCGATTTTGCCCTGCACCCGGGGCAGGACGTGGTCGTTACCGGTGAGCAGGATGCAACGGAAACCCTGGAGATGCTGGCAGCGCTGAATCTGAATTTCGATCCCAACGGAGTCGCCCAGGTAAAAACTTCCGACAATGCCGCACAGCTTTCCCGCATGGCCGGCTACACGGACGGTCTGGACGTTGTACAAGGAAGCGCTACCGCTTATATTTGCAAGGACGGCTCGTGCCGGGATTCGACAACCGATGTCAACAGGATGCTCAAACAGCTGCTGGCGGGCGGCAAGTGAGGCAAAAGAAAGCATCCGTTCGTTAAGACCACCCACACCCTGTGCATCTTGGTTGGACCAGACAGAAGCGGGCGAATGAAAGACAAACTGGGACTCTACTACTACCCTAATCCGTTGAACAGAGATTTTCGGATGTATGTCTGTGAGATGGAAGGGGAAACCTGCTTTCGGATGTGGAGCGCCGAAGATTCGAAGCTCTGGGAAGATCACGACTGGGTGCCGTATGGTGCCATTAAAAAAGCGACCGAAATGTACGAAGGCCAAGCGATCGACCCGAAGCAGGCGTATGACATCGAGATTGCCCGGGCGCTGCTGAAGGAAGCGAAAAAGGCCGGCAGCCATCGATAGATCAATTGAATCACGGCTGCTCCTAAGTTAGCGAATCGTTTCCCCTGTTTATCAGATAGTTTCTGAAAGCATATGAGATCAATGGCCCACTCGTCCTGCATCTTAGACAGCTTTTACCAGTTTCAAAAAAGTACCAATTGCTCAAATCTGCAAAAAGCGCATCGTTCCTTTTGGCAGAAAGGACCTACCAATCCCATAGTTTCTTTCTATCATTGCGGTATCAACTTGAATGGCTAATTTACGGTACAAAGATTTGTTACATAATTTGAAAAAAATGATCGATGCCGAAGGTATCGCAGAAAGGTGAAACAAATGGACAAATCAGATTGTGTTCAAGAAAAGATGTCGAGCCGAATGATCGGTTTTATCATATTGCCTTTTGGACTGCTGCTCGCAGTGGCCAGCTTTTTCCTGCTGCCGATATTTGGCCTGATCTTCGCGCTGCCGGTACTGATCCTTGCCGTCATGTTCATCGCAGCTCCTGAAAGCAAGGTCTGCCGGCTGCTGACCGGCAAAAATGCGTAGCCGTGCGAATTGTTTAATCTGTGATGGTCACGCAGGACCCATCTATTTCGACCGGTGAGGGTTACGGATCTGCTGTGGCTGCTTGCATTCGCTGATCACCGTTTTGATCGACGATGACAACACGTGAATAGTCGCCTCTGGGCAATGCCATGAAAATGCAGGGATTCGTTAGCGCCTGGGTAACCACATCTTCTGCAGACGGTTGGATCCATAAAACCGAAATCTGTGCGACTCCCTTCGATACAACCGCCCGATCCTGATGCAAAGCCACCGAGTAGCCACCGGTGCGCTTTTGTCCCATCGTGACGAAAAACGCCCTTTCTGCTGCAAAGTCGACTTGTGGCAGCTGTTGATTCCGGTTTTCAAGCTGCGATCCATTCAGCAGATGAAGAACGCTTTTGAGTTGTGGATCACCGGTGATTTCAACCAAATTCGGGCTGGAATCAACGCCGCTGCAGTGCACGCTCTCGTAAAGCACCCTGACCGGCATCACCACCGGCTCGCCGCTGAAGCTGACTGATCCGAAGCAGCCGTTCAGTATAATAAGGGCCACCGGCAAAAGTACCACTGTCTGTCCTGTCAGTATGCCCGGGGGTCTCCGAAAGATTGAAAGTTTCGTCATCAGACCGGTTTTTATCCCTTCTGTACGCAAGCGCGAATATGACAGCCGGAGACAGCTTTTCACTGAAACTGTAAGATATCGCTCGTCGATATGGCTACGCGCGACATTCGGTGCATCATCCGATCTACTCGCCGTTATGGCTGCGCGCGACATTCGGTGCATCATCCGATCTGCTCGCCGATATGGCTGCGCACGACATTCGGTGCACCATTCAATCTACTGCTCAATTTCCTCAGCAGGCTCAAAGATCGGCCGAGGAATCGGCGCAGCGCTCACCTGCGCCGTGGGCAGCGCCACTTCATAGCCGGTTTCAAAATTGAGTCCGCCCGTATCGCCCTTGATCACCACTTCCAGCGGTTGGTCAACGGTGAGGTAAGCGCCGTAAGCTTCCCCTTTATCTCCAATGAAATAATCGTTGTCGGAATCCGTACCGGCCACAATCAAATAAGTGCCGGCCGGAACATCCAAGAAACGGTAATCATAACCCTTTCCAGCATAAGACACCGCATCTGCGGCAATCACGTCGCGGGTGGCCGCATCGAGGAGAAGAACGTAATGAAAACCGGCATCACCGCCGATCACCGGGGAACTGTCCTGATTCATGCGGACTTGGACAAAAACATCATCGACGTCGGCTCCGGTCGCGGCAACTTCGGCATCGATGGTGACAACGGCCGAATAGATCCCGTCTGCCACTGAACTGCGATCGACCGTCACGGTATACTCACCGACACCGTTGGCATCGACGTTGGTTGCCACCACCCTCAGCCAGGGCTGGTCGGGAACTACCGTCACGCCGGTCACCTCTTCTCCACCGTTTGCAACGCTCAAAGTCGTCGAAATCAGGGCCGTACCGAAATTCAAAAAGGCCGGATCCACCACAAGGGTGGCCGGTAAGGGGGTTCCGGCAGCCAGTTGGCGGGCTTCCTCAACGGCTTTGAAGGCATCGATCAGCCCGTAACCGAACTGGTCGTCCCTGCCCGGAGCGCCGCCACTGGAAATCATTTCACCCTGGATCAGCAAGTCGAATTCCGCCGGTTCGAGGGCCGGATGGATCGCTTTCATCAGCGCTGCGACACCCGCCGCGTGGGGTGCGGCCATGGATGTTCCTTCAAAAAAACAATAGACGAAATCGACCGGAGGCCCTAAACGGTTGTCCCCGCAGGTGCTCAACACACCGTCCGGAAAGCCGTCTGCATTCGCGTCGGCGCTCAAATCTCCCCCCGGCGCTGCCAGATCCACGGTGGAACCGAAATTGGAATACCACGCCAGGTTTTTGTTCAGGTCGACGGCGCTCACCGATATGACCCGGTTGTAAGCGGCGGGATAAAAGGGTGCATTGGAAGATGAATTACCCGCCGCGGCGACCACAAGGACACCCTGGCTGCGGACCTGTTCGAACACATCCTGGGCGGACTGGGAGAATCCTCCCCCGCCAAGGCTCATATTGATGATGTCGGCCCGGGTCGGCGGAACCGTGCCGGAATCATTGGGCAGACCGGCAGCATACCGCACAGCCTGCAATACGTCGTACACGGTTCCGTTCTCCCGCCCCAGTGCCCGCAGCGGCATGATCGATGCGTCCCAGGCCACTGCGGCAACACCGAAGGAATTGTCCGTGACGGCGGCTATCGTGCCGGCCACATGGGTGCCGTGATAGGGAAAACCGGCCGGATCATCGGGATTCGGGTCGATTCCGTCACCATCTACCGCCAGCGAAATATCGCGGATAAAATCGTAACCCGGAGCGTTCACCGGATCCAGGTTCCCCTGAATATCCGGGTGATCCAGCAGCACGCCGGTGTCGATCACCGCAACGATGACCGCTTTGTTTCCGGTCGTGCTGTTCCAGGCCTGGGGAAGATTGATGAGGGGATAATGCCACTGGATGGAATAAAAAGGATCGTTGGGCGCTGCAAGCGGCCGCCAGAAATAATTGGGCTCGGCAAAGACGACATCCGGCTGCCGGCGGAGTGCCTCGATGATGCGCAGTGTGTCGAGTTTTTGCTGAACCAATGGATCGGCGAACCGGGGGGACGCGCTTTGCGGATCGATGCCAAGTGCGCGAAACGCTTTTTCAGAGCCGGTTGAGGTCTCAAAACCGAGCAGCATTTCACGATCGGCAGCACCGGCCCGAGGTACCATCCCTGCCGAGGAGGTCCAATCGGCTGCGGCAGCAGCGCTCCGTGAGCCCGAACCGATGTCCCTGAACGTAACAATGATCTCTCCCGGAACGAAATCGAGGTTGGTTCCCAAAGACTCCTGACCGGCCGAATCGGATGCCCCACCGATGGCAAGGATATAGCTGGATGCGCCGCTTTGGGCTCTGACCTCGATGAAGTAGATATCGTCCGCGGGGCTGATCACAGATTCGCTGCCGGACGGATTTTCTGAGGTCACCACTTGACTTTGCGAGCTGTCAAAAAGAATCAGATCCAGATTGGAAGTGGCATTCTCAGCGGTAAAAAGGTTGATTGACTGCCCCGCTGCCAGGGTGACATGAAAAAAGTCGGACCGATCTCCACCGGTCTGCGAGCGACCGGGCGGGCCTGCACCGGCGACATTGACATATCCGCCGACAGTGGTCGGATTCGTCAGGCGCTGGGCTGACAAGAACTGGTCATTGGGTGAATAGGCGGCCTGGGGATCGTTTACATCGCTGTCGACCAATACCGTATCCGATGTCCGGATCGTACCGCTGACACTAAAAGTTGACGGCGGCGGCGGCGGACTGCTCTCACCACCGCAACCTGCGGCGATTAGCAGGACGAAAAATCCAAACAGGGCGTTATTTCTGTAAACACTCCGGAAATATGTCGGAAACCTGGATCTTTTCATGGATTTTGTCTGGTTGCTCATCTCGGTTATTCGCTCGGTCTGAGCACGAAAGGTCAAGTTCGGATGTCTTGCGATTAGCGCCCGAACGCCTCCGCCATGTGATAGAAAGCATCTATATTCAGATCGAAAGAATCTATACAGTCAGGGTAAGCATGGTCATAAGAAGTTCAAGTCGGTACGGAGGGCGTCGTGCAATTGATTTCCGCAGGCAAGAGGGGTTGAAAGTTTCAGCTCGCGGACCATCCGGGTCGGGCGATCCGCATTTGCTGAGAACGTTGAAACAACTGCTTGCATGCCTGTTGAAAACTGTTATGGGGATTTCTTACGTCGCTGCTGGTGTATGCCCATCAGGGATCTATTGTTCACTGACGCCATAGACCTGTTGCGGGCAAAGGCAATCGGGGAAACTTTCGAGGAGCTTTTGGCGCGTGTGATAGCAAAGATGGCATTCATCTACATAACTGTTTTCGTGTTGCGTACCGTGCTGTTTTACCAGCGCTGCCGGCCCCCCTTTGAGCAATGGACCGCATATGGGATGTCGACTCGGGTCGTATTTCGCGATGATTTCCGAAAGGGGTGTTTTCCAACAGTTGCCGATGCACAGACCCTGGCATAAGTGTACATTCCCATAAGCATCGATATGCACCCTGCCGGGATCGGCCATATTCTCATCCGGGCACTCGGTCAGCTTCTCCCACTTTGTTTTGGGCAAATCTGCCGTCAGCTTCTCAGCCGCCCTTCCTCGAAATCGGACCCCTCCGCCGATGATCGGTCTACCTTTGGCACCGGATAGCAAGTTGCGCTTCCGAACGGAGGGTTTATCGATACAGATGGCGCCAACGGGCAAATCCAACTTTTTGGCGGCGGCCAGGGCATTTTTAGCGAGGTTGTTGTGCTGTTCGCTGTAGTGAAAATCGTCGTCACTGATGCTCAGGTCGTCGATGGCCAGCTCCTTTAGCGGCTGTAACCAGACAGCGGCATCCTCACTGGATGTGGCCCAATAGGCGTTTGTCACGATACCGGTTTTAAAACCTCTTTTTCGAGCACGCCGGATACCCTCCAGCATCAAAGGGTAGTAAAGAAACGGCTCGCCCCCTTCGAAGTAGATCCATTTTACCGATTTTATCTTGACTGCCTCGTCCAGAACCTGCTCCATTTGCCTCAATGTGAAGGTTCCTTCCGCTCTCGGCCCACAGAATAAAAAACAATGATCACATTCAAACGGACAATTATAGGTGAGAAGAAAATGGATTCCTGAGAGCATGGTTCCTCATCCCTGCGGTGCTGTTATTTTTTGACTTTTTCCGGCACCGGCAGCTCGACGGTCAATACGGCCCCTCCTTCGAGGGCATTGCGGGCCTTGATGGTTCCGTGATACTCCTCGACAATGCCATGGCAAATCGAGAGCCCTATCCCCATACCCAGTTTTTTCTTGCTGCTGTAAAAGGGGTCAAAGATGTGGTTCAGATCTTCCTCGGCAATTCCGGGCCCGTTGTCTGACACTTCGATCACCACATGGTCGTCCTGCCGATAGGTCCGGAAAATGATTTCACCCTCCAACCACTTCAATGCGCTGCTGTTTTCGATTGGGACCGCTGCCCCGATCGCTTCGACGGCGTTGTTCACCAAGTTCATGATGATCTGGCTGATTTGCTGGGGCGTTCCGGTGATACCGGGCAACTGCCGATCCAGCTCCAGTCGATGCTGAACCTTCTTTTTTTTCAAATCACTGCGCATCAGCGCAAGGGTGTCTTCGATGACACGGTTGATGTCGACCCGCTGCAGCACGTGCTTGCCGGGGCGGTTTAAATCGAGCAGATTCTTGACGGTTTTGCGTATGCTGTCGAATGCACCTTCCAGCAAAGCGAGATTTTTTTGTAGCTTCCGATCGGTCCCGTGGGTTTTTTTCATCACAGCGATCAGCCCGATGACGCCTTGCAGGGGGGAGTTGATCTCATGGGCAATGGAGGCGGCCAGCTGACCCGTGGCGGCCAGCCGCTCAGAGCGGATCAACTGCTCGCGAAGAAGCTTGATGCCGGTGATCTCCCGGTCGAATACCAGGACACCGTCGAAGTTGCCTTGCGCATCCGTGTAAGGGCTGCACTTGCACCAGACGTCCACTGTGCTGCCGTCACTGCGCACAACCTGTATCTCCTCGTCGGCGTGCCGCAGCTGCTTGAATCCGGAGAACCTTTCTCTGAAAAGATCGGTGTAGGAAGGCGTGATGAAGTCTGTCATATCCCGACCGAGCATATCTGCGGCCGCGCGGCCATACAGCTTCTCGGCGCCCTGACTGACATCGATGATTTTTCCGTCACCATTGAGTACCAGCGCGCCGTCACGGGCGGCATTGAATACCATGCGATACTTGCGTTCACTTTTCTGCAGTGCCTCTTGGGAGCGCCGGAGCGCTGCCAGTTTGACCTGCAATGCATCATGGGTCTTTGTCAGCTCACGAACCTTTGCCTCGAGGGCGGAGCAGCTTGCTTCCTGCTCTCGGAGTTGCTTCACCGCGTTTTCCAGCTCTTTGTAGGAGGGTTTTTCGATCATGGTGATCCTTGAGGTTTTCGCCCAACATGCTGTCCGGGCGCGTCCGGCAAGCGCTGTTGCCGTTCGGGCTGTGTCGGTGCCTTCGGGAGCTATCCCCTGCTATCACAAACACCGGCGGATTTCAAATTCCAGGCCGATCGACGGATTAAAGCCCCTTTTAATCGCTTGACGGCGCAAGCGCCATTTTCTAAAACAAACCACTTGACGGCAAAACGGATTTTCAGCGAGGTTCGAGTTGATTATCACCATAAAAAATCATCTCCAGTTGACAGACATCCCATCCCAGCTTCGTGATCTGCTGATTGCCCGGCTACAGTTTCCCAATCCAAAATATCTCGAAAACCGACGCATGGGTCGCTGGAATCGCGGTGTTCCCCGGCAGCTGCGCTATTATCACCGGCTTCGGGGAGGAGACCTGATCATCCCCCGGGGATACATCCGTCACCTGATCGACCTGTGCCGCCTTCAGGAGATCCAGTACACCATCGAGGATCAGCGGCGAACCCTTCCTGCAGTGGCCTTTCGGTTCAATGGAACCCTTCAGCCTTTTCAACAGCACGCGGTGGATGAAATGCAACGCAAAGAATTCGGCACGCTCTGTTCGCCCACCGGATCCGGAAAGACGGTCATGGCGCTTTACCTGGCGGCACTGCGACAGCAGCCAACGCTGGTGGTTGTCCACACCAAAGACCTGGCCCAGCAATGGATCGACCGCATCGGCGTTTTCCTGGATCTGAGCGCCGATCAGATTGGCTATATCGGGGGAGGAAAAAAAAGTACCGGAGAGAAAATCACCGTCGCACTGGTCCAGTCTCTTTACAAATGTGCCGAGGAGGTGGCCCTGAAGATCGGACACCTTCTGGTAGACGAGTGCCATCGAACACCGAGCCGCACGTTTACCGAAGCAGTGGCTGAGTTTGACGCGCGATTCATGCTGGGACTCTCGGCAACTCCTTACCGCAGAGACCAACTCTCCCGGTTGATCTTCTGGCACTTGGGAGATGTACATCACCGAGTGGACAAAGCCCTGCTGGTGGAATCCGGTGATGTGCTGCCGGCCGAGGTCATTTTCCGTGAAACCGACTTCAGGCCTTATTACGATGCAGTCCGGGAGTATAGCAAAATGCTATCCGAGCTGACGGCTAATGACGAGCGAAACCGGCTGATCGCATCCGATGTGGCAGGCGAAGTTAAAAGTTACAGTGGCGTTTGCCTGGTCCTTTCGGATCGTAAAAAGCACTGCGAAACTTTGCATGCCCTGCTGACATACCGACACAGGATTGCGGCCGAGCTTCTCACCGGTGACCTGAGCGTGCAGCAACGCCAGGAAGCTGTGCTGCGCATCCGTCAGGGCAATGCCCGGGTGCTGATCGCCACCGGACAGCTGATCGGAGAGGGCTTCGACTGCCGTGATCTGACGACCCTTTTTTTGGCCACCCCCGTGCGCTTCAGCGGTCGCGTAATTCAATACCTGGGACGCATCCTGCGCCCCGCGCCGGGCAAAGCGTTTGCGCGCGTGTTCGATTACATCGATATCCACGTAGAGCCGCTGGTCAAAGCAGCCAATGCACGAAAGAGAGTATACAAAAATTGATGCGTTCGGCATTGACAAATGCACATCCGACACCATGTAATGAATTGAATTCTAGTCAGACCTATATCCTTGAGGAACGAAAAAGAGCCTGGCGATGATCGGGTTGGGCCGCACGGGAATGAACATGGCTCGGCGCCAGATGCAGGGCGGATTCTAAGTGGTAGCCGGCAACCGGAGCCCCGACGCGACAGACCAACTGGTGGCCGAGGGCGCCCGGGGTTATTTTTCTCTTGAGGAGGCGGCAACCAAATTGACAACGCTGCGGATACGCTGGTTGATGCTGCCGGCCGGCCCCGTGATCGACGAGCACAGCGCCCAGTTGGCCGGGGTGATCAGCCCCGGTGATATCATCGTCGGAGACGGCAATGCCTGCTACAAGGATGACCTGCACCGGTCAAAGGGGCTGGAGCCGACCGACAGTCATGATCTGGATGCCGGAAGTCCGGCGGTCACGCCGCTGTGGAAAAAATAACTCCACCGCAACCACGCAGATCGCAGCAAAAAACATGCGGGCGTTTTGGTGTGTTTTGCGAAACTGTGCGCACCTGGTGGAAATGGAAACCTTGCAGGAGTCTTCTATGGCCGATAAAACCAATAAAGTCGAAAAACCGCTGGTGACGATCCGAACCGGCGATTCAGCGATCCCGCTGGATGAATGCGCCATACCGGAGCGCAGCGACCCGTGCGTGATTGTGATCTTCGGCGCCACCGGCGATCTTACGGCAAGAAAGCTGATTCCCGCACTGTTCAACCTTTACCGGAACCAGGGATTGCCGGAATCATTTGTCATCGTCGGCTGCGGGCGAACGCAACTCAGCGATCAGCAGTTCCGAACTCATCTGGAAGCAGACCTGAAGTTCGACGAAGGATCGGATCGAGACCTGTGGCAAAGGTTCCGCGACCAGCTCTACTACCAATCGATCACCTATGATGACCCCAAGACCTATACCGCACTGGCCGAGCGGGTTGAATCACTGGACAGTCGGCACCGCACCCGGGGCAATAAAATCTTCTACCTGGCACTTCCCCCCACACTGTACGAAACGGTGGCGCGCATGATTGGAGAAGTCGGGTTGAACCGCGAGCACGGTGACAGCTGGTCAAGAATCGTTGTAGAGAAGCCCTTCGGTCGGGACCTGCAAACGGCAGAAGAGCTGGATCGCAACCTGCAGCGCCATTTCAGCGAGCACCAGATTTTCCGGATCGATCACTACCTGGCAAAAGAAACCGTGCAAAACGTGCTGATGTTTCGTTTCGCCAACGCCATTTTCGAACCGCTGTGGAATCGTCGCTACATCGATTCGATCAAAATCACTGCCACAGAAACGCTTGGGATCGAACATCGCAGCGGCTATTACGAACAGGCCGGCGTGCTGCGGGACATGTTTCAAAACCACATGCTGCAATTGCTTGCGTTGACTGCCATGGAGCCGCCGTCGCGATTTGAAGCCGATTGGGTGCGCGATGAGCGCGTCAAGGTCTTTCGTTCGCTACGGGTGTTTCCTGCAGAATCATTGCAGGAATCGCTCGTACTTGGCCAGTACGGTGCCGGCGTCATCGACGGCAAGCCGGTGTCCGCCTACCGCCAGGAAAAGGGAGTGGCCGACGATTCCCTCACTCCCACCTATGCCAAGATGAAGGTGTATGTAGACAACTGGCGCTGGCAGGGTGTGCCTTTTTACCTGACCTCCGGCAAGCGGATGGCAGAAAAAATCACCCGGATAACCATACAATTTAAAGAAGTTCCCCACTCGATGTTCCGTCCGGTTCTGGGGGAGTCGATTCGTCCCAACCGCCTGATTCTCGGTATCTATCCCGAAGAAAACATTTCGTTGACGTTCCAGACCAAAACACCGGGAGCTCGCGTATGCCTGCGCTCGGTGACAATGGACTTTCACTACCAGCACGCAGGCGAGGGGATGATGCTGGACGCCTACGAAAAGGTTCTGATTGACTGCATGCTGGGCGATCATATGCTGTTCTGGCGACAGGATGCGGTCGAACTGTGCTGGTCTTTTTTGACTCCGATTCTCGGCGCCTGCGAAACCTGCCCCAAACCGGAAGCACTGTTGCATTTCTACGAAGCGGGCAGTTGGGGGCCGCCGGAGGCTGAAGCGCTGATGAAATCATGACTGTAGACAAACCGGCGGCAGCCTTGTATGAAGTCAAACAATCCGGATAACGATGTGACTGAATGGAACTTCTCGGGCAAATAACGTGAGAGGGGGGGAACCGATGACAACAAATCTTGATGAACTGTGCGTAAACACGATCCGAATGCTTTCGGCCGACGGCGTAGAAAAAGCAAATTCCG
>JAHEIV010000369.1 GCA_024639205.1 Deltaproteobacteria bacterium
CTTTTATCCAATTCAAGGCATCTTTTTCGTAACGAAACAGTCGAATATCTACAGCAAGCGGCTTTATAAATTCCAGACCCTCTTTGACCATCGCATGGGTTGTCGCCTTGGTGATGACGATGGCCCATTTGCTGCCCTTTCGTTTTTGAGCGTACCCCTGCACAACGGGTTGCAAGATCTCAATGGTCTCCGGCTCTACCGGGGGAAAGATCACCGTGTCTTTAACCGTGGCAACCGTATGGTAGTCCGAGGAAAAGTCCGGATCCCTGAGAATCTTGTCGATGTGCGTCATGACATCAACGCTTGTGACCGTTCCGGAAACGGTGGTGAAAATGATTCCCCGGGCTTTATCGATGCTGTATTCGATCATGGAGCTGACCTGTTCTATTCTTTCTCGATTCTTATGCAACTCAGCGGTAGAAAAATAGGTCTGCTGCAATGTCGCTTTTTAGCGGGCCGAACTGCCTGCATCCAATCCAGGCGCACTTTCGGTTTCGTCAACTATCTTTCGGCCCGAAGTCGGGATTTTTCCCCCGGCAGCCGGGCTCGGATAAAGGTGTTTCATATCCTCAAAAAGTCAAACCGTTCGGTCAACAAACCACATCCTTGCTCCCATGGCAAGCCTGTCGCCCGAGACAGTGGCCCAGGCATGTAAAAAAACCAGTCCGCGGATCAACGCCGGCATCCCGGCTTCAGCCAAAACCGTAAGGATATTCGCTGGTTGACGCTGGTGTTTGGGGATCGGAACCGTTGATCGATCAAGCCAGATCCTTTCACCGAATGTGCCTTTTGAGGCCCAGCTGTCAGCACGTTCGGGCGCAGGAAAGACCCGCGGGTTGGGCCGGGTCCACACACGCAAAAAACCGGTTGGAACCAGCGACCCCCACCCCCACCACGCTCTGCTGTGCAGTGCCGGGGCAAGCAGCGGTAAAATCGGCACGCGGGTCCACACGCTCTGAGGATTCGCGTGGCGCTTCCAGGAGCACTCATCCATGAACATTACATTTTCGGAAGCTTTTGCGCAGTCCATGATCTGAATACCGCAATCTTACCCTTTGGCGACCCTGTCCCTTTGCCTCATTGAATCATTTGATGATCAGCGCCGCTTTGAAGCGGTTCGCTGCCTGCCCTCTGCTGACAGGGCCCGTTTGGGAGCCCGATTCATCGATCGGATATATTCAACCCTTCGAAACCTCAACGCCGACCAGTCCTCGTCTATGGCGACCTGGCGTACCCCTTCGAATCCGGCCTGGCCCAGCACTGTCCAGCCGGTGTCCCGGCTGAACTCGCAGCGGTAGTTTTTGGACGATTTTTTCGGATAGGCAAACCAGAGGATGGCATCGCCTTGGGCTTTTTCGGCGACGGTTTTGGAAAGGGCGTCCAGTTCGGCCTGCTTGGCGACAAACGCCAGAGAAAAGAAAATACGCTTTATTTTTAAAGGGTTGCGAACGATCCTGACCCCTCTGAGCGTATCCAGCTGCGGCTCAAAGCCAACGGGCGCATTTACCACCAGTATTTCCGGCTGGTCTTTCAGATTGAGCTTTTTGAATACGCCGTGCATACATTCCCCCTTGCAGCGAGGCGTTCTTTTAAAAACATCCAGCAGCCGTTGGAGCGGCAGTCAACCGCAGCTGCTTATCCGGTCGACAGCCGTTGCTGTCAGATCTTTAATTTGAGCAAACCGCTCAGGCCGAATGCTTCATAAATTCCGGCTGTAATCTGCCCGAGCTGGTCGTTGTAGCCCTTGATGTGATCGCCCATGCCCATTTTGTCGGCGACGGTGCGAAAACTGCGCTGGCCGGCCGGCGTGTCGATCAGCCCGACGACCGCGTCCGCCACGTTTTGCGGTTTTTGTTCGGGGTTGGCGGCCAGGGCCTGTTCGAAGCTGGTGAACATCTCCGCGGGCGCGTCCGCAAAACCGCCGTAACTGCTCTGGCGGTCTGCATCGCTGGGTTTGACGAGTTTTTCCATGAAGTTGGTGGGATACCCGCCCGGCTCGACGATGCATTGATCCACACCGAAGCCGGAGAGCTCGGCGCGATAATTTTCCGCCATGGCTTCCAGCGCCCATTTGGAGGCATTGTAGGGGCCGAAAAACGGCAACGTCATGCGGCCCAGCAAACTGGTGACATAAACGATCAGGCCCGAGCGGCGCTCGCGCATGTGGGGTAAAACGGCGCGATTGACCCGCTGCACCCCGAACACGTTGATTTCGAATATCCGCTGCCAGTCTTGCGGGGTAAAGGCTTCCTGCAGTCCGATCACACCGACACCGGCGTTGTTGACGACCACGTCCAACCCCCCGGTTTTTTCAATCGCCGCCGCTGCGCCCTGGGTGACGCTGGCATCGTCGGTGACATCCATTTCCACGATCGCAGCACCGGCGGACTGCAGCTCGTCGGCCACCGATTTGTTTTTGCCCTCAGCGCCTCTCATGGAGGCCACCACGCTGTGGCCTTTTGCGAGCAATGTGAGTGCGGTCAGCCTTCCGAACCCACTGCTGGATCCGGTGATCAGTATTTTTTGTGCCATTGGTTTTTCCTTTTTTCTAACATATCGATATTCTTATGATAAATTCGATTTTCGCTTTTCATGCCGTCTAACAACAAACACTTATGTTTGAATCTAACCATCGCGGCCCATCCATCAAGGGGCATGTCATATTTTACCGGCCGGAAGCCCGCCGCCGAAAAGACGGCCAAAAAAAGAAGAATTAGGGATAAAAACAACGATTTATACCTGGAAAGTGGGTGAGAAAATGATTATCGGTAGATATGCCCGTTGCCACAGGTCCTTTTGCGGAAGCGGCCTGATTGCCCGCAGGAACAATCCGTCCGGCTGCCGCAAACCGGTATTTAGACCCTCCATCAATACAGCAGCATCCGATGAAAGCAAAAATTCTCATCCTCTTGGCGGCCATGGCATGGGCGCTTTCTGCAACCGACGGCCAGCCGGCCAGTGTCGGCCCCAAGGCCATCCGGGCCGCCTTAAAAACCCGCATCCAGCAGATGCAGTCCCAGCAGCGGTTTGAATGCCGCAGCGAGCTGATTTGCGGGATTTCCGATTTGCCGCTTTTTTACCGGCGCAACCGCTACCGGCCCATCTGGCTGGAAAAAGGAAAAGCCGCACCCCGGGTGGACGAACTGCTGGCCGCCATCGGTTCTTCGCGGCAAAACGGACTGCGGCCCACAGACTACCACCTGGGTGCGATTACCGCCATCGCGCAGAAAACAAACAGCAAGAAGGGCCGCTCGGCATCCATGGATGTCGCAACGCTGGTGGACCTGGAGCTGCTGTGCACCGATGCGTATCTGCTTTTGGGATCCCACCTGCTGGCCGGACGCGTAAACCCCGAAACGCTGTATGCCAAATGGGTGGTGGCCGATCCGAAGGCCGATTTTGCGGCGATACTGCAAAAAGCCGTTGACCACGATCGCATCGAGGCGAGTCTCCGGCAGCTGCTGCCGCCGCACAGCGGATACATTGCCCTGAAAAAGCAGCTGACGCGCTATCGGCGGCTGGCGTCCACATACCAGTGGGCGCCGATTCCGAAAGGTCGCCTGATTCGCAAAGGCAGTCGCGATCGCCGGGTGCCGGCCATTCGCAGACGCCTTCGGCTGCTCAAAGATCTGCCGGCTGCGGCAATGCGTTCATCGGATCGCTACGACCGCTCGGTGTCCGTGGCGGTTGCCCGTTTTCAACAGCGCCACGGCCTGAAACCCGACGGCATTGTGGGCGATCGGACGATCGCGGCGCTAAACGTCACCCCGGCCCGGCGTATCGGACAGATCAAGCTGAACCTGGAACGCTGGCGCTGGATTCC
>JAHEIV010000370.1 GCA_024639205.1 Deltaproteobacteria bacterium
TCACTTTTGATGTGGCCAGGGCGGTACAGGAGCTAAAGGCGGGGAAAATCGAATTCCGGGTCGAAAAGGCAGGCATTGTGCATGCGCCGGTCGGCAAGGTGTCGTTCGGCGTTGAAAAGATCGTTGAAAACATCACCGCTTTTATGGACACCATCATGCGGCTGAAACCGGCCGCAAGCAAAGGGACCTACCTGAAGGGTATGGCCATTTCCACCACCATGGGTCCCGGAATAAAAGTCGACACTACCATCGTAAAGGACATGATTAAGTAACCCGAACACATACAGACTGTCAAAGATCGTAGGTTCATCGAAGTCGGGTGTTTAAACGGCAAAAAGCCGGCCTGCCGAGACAGGGTTCAAGCGCTATTCTGAGCGACGCCGGCCGAAGTGCCGGAAGCCGTCTTTTGCCAGATAACGATTCCTCCGGTTTTTGACAGAAGTGGAAAGGAGGTTTTTTTCCGAAGTGAAACTAGAAGAGAAGAAGCAAATTGTCGATGATCTGCACGATCGCCTGGATAGATCCAAGGTTGCCATCGTCACCGATTACAAAGGCCTTGACGTTGCTGCCGTGACGGATTTGCGCAGACAGCTGCGGGCAGCGCAGATCGAGTATCAGGTGGTCAAAAACACGCTGCTGCTAAGAGCTGCGGTGGACACCGACGCAGCACTGATGCAGGACCAGTTCAAAGGTCCCAGTGCAATTGCTCTCAGCTACGATGACGTAGTTGCTCCGGCAAAGATCTTAACCACGTTTGCAAAGGAAAACAAGAAACTGGAGATCCGGGCAGGTGTAATGGGCGGCAAAGTTCTCGACCTCACAGCGATAAAAGCGTTATCGAACATGCCGTCGCGGGAGCAGCTGCTTGCCCAGTTGCTATCGGCAATGAACGCAGTGCCGACATCCCTTGCAAGGGTGCTGGCCGCCGTGCCGCAGAAACTGGTGTATGCGCTGCAGGCGATCAAAGAGCAGAAAGAGGCAGCCTGAGAATCGTTGCGACGGATCGGGTCTTACAAACAAATTCCACTTCACTCACGATATTAAATACTGGAGGAAACAACAAATGGCGGAAGTAAACAAAGCGGATGTAATCGAATTTATTGCGAACATGTCGGTTCTTGAGCTTTCGGAGCTGATTACAGAACTTGAGGACAAATTTGGTGTCTCGGCTGCGGCACCGGTGGCGATGATGGCTGCAGGTCCGGCCGGTGGTGCAGAGGCCGCTGACGCGGAAGAAAAAACCGAATTCGACATTATCCTGACCGCGCACGGTGACAAAAAGATCGCGGTGATCAAGGAGGTCAGAGCCATCACCGGCCTGGGCCTGAAAGACGCCAAAACGCTCGTGGACGGTTTGCCCAATCCGGTCAAGGAAGGTGTGTCGAAAGAGGAGGCCGATAAGATTCAGGCACAGCTGGAAGAAGCAGGGGCACAGGTAGAAGTAAAGTAGAATCGCGGCGATGGAATAGTGGAATGCCCGAACGGCGGGACCCGTTCCAACCTGCCGGCACTCCACTTTGCCGCTTCACGCTTGATTGAGCGGTGCGTGCACATCATCCGATAACCGTTCAAGCGCGGTAAAGCACCCATCGTGGTTCAAGGTAACCTATTGAACAGGGAGTGACCATGTCAGAGAGGCCTTTGGCAAGTAAGCGTGTAAGGAAAAACTTTGGTAAAATACCCAAAATAGTTGGAATTCCGGATTTGATCGCTGTCCAGCGGGAGTCTTACAGGCGATTCCTTCAGATGGATACACCGCCGGAAAAGCGGGAGGATATCGGACTGCAATCGGTGTTCAAGTCGGTTTTTCCGATCAAGGATTTTACGGGAAGCGCCTCACTTGAATTTGTTTCCTACCGGTTCGGAGAGGTAAAGCACAGTGTCGAGGAGTGTATTCACCGCGGGATGACCTACGAGATTCCCATGCGCATAACTGCGCGCCTTGTCGTCTATGACATCGACAGTGAAACCGGCATTGCCAATATACGCGATATCAAAGAGCAGGAGATATACTTCGGTACGATACCGCTGATGACCGAAAAGGGCACATTTATCATCAACGGAACCGAACGGGTAGTGGTCAGCCAGCTTCATCGCTCTTCCGGAGTCTTCTTCGACCACGACAAAGGCAAGACCCACTCCAGCGGGAAGATCATTTACAGCTCTCGGATCATTCCTGTTCGTGGCTCCTGGATCGACATGGAAATCGATCCGAAAGACATTGTAAACATCCGCATCGACCGGCGAAGAAAATTTCCCATAACGATACTTTTCAAAGCTTTCGGATATCGGGTCGAGGATTTGTTGAATTATTTTTATCAAACCGAACGAATCGTCATAAAAGCCAAGCAGGCATTCAAGCATTTCAACCCGGCGTTTCTCAAGGGACAGCGCGCCAGCAAGGACGTCAAGGATCCGAAAGGCGATGAAATCGTTGTGAAAAAGGGCCGGATGTTTACGGTTCGAGCCATCAAGCGCTTGCAGGCTTCCGGAATGCAATTGGTTCCCATCTCGATGGAGGATGTGATCGAACGGGTATTTGCCTGTGCCATTGCGGATCCGGAGTCCGACATTCCATTGGTGAATGCCAACGAAACCGTTACCGAGGAACATCTCGCCAATTTGGAGAAAGCCGGAATCAGCGAGTTTGATCTGCTTTTCATCGATGGTGTAACCGCCAGTGATTCCATGCGCAAAACCCTGAATGTCGACAAGGTGGAATCGAAAGAAGACGCCCTGATCGAGATTTACCGCAGACTTAGACCCGGTAATCCCGCAACTCCCGAAGTAGCGCAGGATTTTATCGACAACCTTTTTTTCAGGCCGAACTATTACGATCTTTCAGGCGTCGGTCGGTTGAAGATAAACCAGCGCCTTGGTATCGACACCTCGATGAATCTGGGCATTTTGCGCAAAGAGGACATACTGATGACCTCCAAGGCCCTGATCGAATTGCGCGACACGCAGGGAGTGGTGGACGACATCGACCACCTTGGCAATCGCCGGGTTCGTGCCGTGGGAGAACTACTCGAAAATCAATACCGAATCGGTCTGGTGAGAATGGAGCGCGCAATCAAAGAGCGCATGAGTCTGCAGGAAGTCGATGCGCTGATGCCCCATGACCTGGTCAATCCCAAACCGGTTTCTGCCGTAGTTAAAGAGTTTTTCGGAACCAGCCAGCTGTCGCAATTCATGGATCAGACCAACCCGCTGTCGGAAACCACCCACAAGCGTCGATTGAGCGCATTGGGTCCCGGCGGTTTGACGCGCGAACGGGCCGGTTTCGAGGTCCGCGACGTGCACCCGTCTCACTATGGACGCATTTGCCCCATTGAAACACCGGAGGGGCCAAACATCGGGTTGATCGTTTCTCTCAGCACTTACGCGCGTGTTAACAATTATGGGTTTATCGAAACGCCATACAGCGTTGTAAGCGATGCCACCGTCACCGACGAGGTTCGTTTCCTGGATGCCTTCGAAGAAAAGGATCATCCCATTGCACAGGCCAACGCCCAGCTCAGCCCCAAAAAACAGTACGTCAATCCAATGGTTACCTCTCGCGTGGCCGGTGAGTTCATGATGGTGCGCCGAGAGGAGATCGAGCTGATGGATATATCTCCGAATCAACTGGTCAGTGTCTCTGCCTCTTTGATTCCTTTCCTGGAAAATGACGATGCCAACCGTGCCTTGATGGGGTCCAACATGCAGCGTCAGGCCGTACCGCTGTTGGTCAACGAAGCCCCTCTGGTGGGCACCGGTATCGAAGGTGTGGTAGCCAAAGACTCCGGTGTGGCCGTGGTGGCAAAGC
>JAHEIV010000371.1 GCA_024639205.1 Deltaproteobacteria bacterium
TTACGGTCGGTGCGTGCATCGCGTGAATGCGCCCTGCATACTCGTGCAGCCGGGTGGTCACCGAATCGAGCAGACCGCCGGAAATCACTACAAAGGGAATTCCGTGAAAATAAAGGAAGTCGAGCAGTTCGGTAAATCCATCGCGAATTTGCCTGCCGCGGATATAATCGATGACCTGAGGGTAGAGCTCTGACGGGATCGACTCCACCAGCCGGCGGACGCCCTCTTTCAGAGTGATACGGCCGCCGCCGACCAGCCGAGCGGTGCTTTCGTAGCTCTGGGTGGCAAATTCTTCCAGCATCCCGGAGAAAGTTTCTTCCGCGGTGATGGTGCCGTCGAAATCGCAGAATACGATTTGTTTGTATTTTTCGGAGCGGTTCATCCTATTCTAGTGCCCGGTCGACGTCGGCCACAAGATCGTCCACGTCTTCTATGCCCACCGAGAGCCGAAACAGGCCGTCAGATATCCCCATTTCCCGGCGATCCTCGGCCGAAACCTTTACGTGCGAGGTGAGTGCCGGTGCGCAAATGATGGTCTCCACCCCGCCGAGGCTCAAGGCAGGGGTGATCAGCTGCAGCTTTCGTGCAAACCGGTCCGGTTGAATTTGTTTTTCATCCAGTTCAAAGGAGAGCATGCCGCCGAATCCGCGCATCTGCCGGCGGGCGATATCGAAGCCGGGGTGTGTTTCCAGACCGGGGTAGTAGACCGTTGTGACCCGGGGATGATCCTGCAGATGTCGCGCCAGGGCCAGGGCATTGCGGTTCTGGGTTTCGACTCGGATCCCGAGGGTTTTCAGGCTTCTTTCCAGCAGATAGCAGGTAACCGCATTCAGACTGCCGCCGAAGTTGACCGCCGACGCCGTGATGCGGTCCATAATGGCCTGGCTCGTCAAAACGGCCCCGCAGCACAGGTCGCTGTGGCCGCCGAGATACTTGGTTCCGCTGTGGATGACGATGTCGATCCCCAGATCGTGCGGATTCTGATTGATGGGGGAGGCAAACGTGTTGTCGATGGCCGTTAAGATGCCGCGGGATTTTGCCAGCTTTGCGACAGCGGCGATGTCGGTGATTCGCAGCAGCGGATTGGAGGGGGTTTCTATGTATACCAATCGGGTGTTTTCCCGGATGGCCTTTTCAAACTCTTGCGCCGCGTTGCCCACGAATGCGAACTCGATACCGAATCGCTCGAATTCGGCGGTGGCAAAGTGATGGGTGCCGCCGTAGATGTCACGCTGCATGACCACGTGATCGCCACTGGATGCCAGTGCGAAAATCACCGTACTGATGGCAGCCATCCCGGAGCTGAACAGCATGCCGGATTCGGTGTTTTCCAGGGCCCGTAGTTTTTCGGACACGGCTTTCTGGTTGGGGGTGTTGAAATAACGCGGGTAGACATTTTCCGGCACATCCAGGTATTCAAACGAGGATGAAGTAAAGATCGGCGTGTTCAGCCCCCGGGTGACCCGATCGGCCATCGACCCACTGTGAACACATTGTGTGTGTTTGCCCATATCAACTCTCCTTTATTGGTTACGATGTCTGAAACCGTTGTCTCTATCACACAAGCCTGTGGTGTCAAGCCATGCGGTAGCCGTGCGTCGGCGGTTGGGTCAACAACTGCCCCGGCTGCGGTCCCGGCCGAGGAAGCCCAAAATAACCGGTCCGGCTGCACAGCCGATTGCCATGCAAAGAAAGGCCATGCCCCATTGCAGCGATGGCTGGTGCCGGAACAGATCCAGCACGATGCCCACCGTGAGGGGACCGAGGAATGCGGCGCTGAATCCGGCCGTGGAGTGAAGGGCCAACGTGGCGCCCCGCAATCCGGAAGGTGCGGCTGCGACGGCGCCTGCCGTCAGTGCCGCCGAGTCTCCCACCAAAAGGACCCCGTAAAACAGGCACAGCCCGGACATCAGCCAGAAAGGCAGCGCCGGGTTGAATCCGATGGTCACACACAGCAGGCAGGAGAAAATCATAATGATGGTGATCGTTTTTCGGCGTCCGAATCGCCGGGCGGCTTCGTTGCCGAAGATACTGGCGGGCAGACCGATCAAACTCATCGCAAACGCTATCCGGGTGGCGCTCGGTTGAAAGCTGCCGGCCGGTTGCAACCCCTGGCTGTACACCAGGAATGCCACAATCCAGGAGCGCAGACCGAAAAGCTCCCACATGTGGGCGGTATATCCCAGGATGTAGGCCAGCGTCTGCCGGCTTTTCAGAACCGGCTGAAAATCGAACCGATATTGCTGGCGATCGATTTTCGGAGATATTTTCGACGACGGGGCTGCAGCTGCTGAGATGATCAGCGCGACGGCCGAACTGATCGCCGCAGCAGCAAAGGCCCAGCGCCAGTTGAGCCAGGCAGCCATTTCACCGGCGATGTAAAATGAAAGTGCGATTCCGATGCTGAACGATGCAGTGTAAAAAGACACAAACCGGGACTGCAGCGGGCCTTCGGTGTTGTCGCTGACGATTTTCAGTCCCGGCATGTAGATGCCGGCCAGGCTGACACCGGTGAAGAATCGAAAACACGCGGCCGACCAGAAATCTTTTGCCAGAATGGCAAAAGCCAGTGAAGACACACAGCCCAGGGCGGTGCCGATCATCAGGATCCGGCGGGCGTCGATGCGATCGGTCGCACCGACCAGAAAAGGTACCGATGCGATGTAGCCGGCGTAGTAGACCGCGCTGATCCAGCCGGCTCCGGTGTTGCTCAGGCGCCAGATGTTCTGAAATGTCGGCAGAAGGGCAGAAAAGGTAGCGATGCCGATCAGTCCCAGGATTTCTATCAGGCAAAGGATCAACGTTGTTCGTAAAGGGGACATACGAAAGGATCCGCCGACAGAGATTCACACGATTACAAGGGAAAAACCCTTCGGTCACCGGCGCTTCAGCACGCTTTCTTCGAAAAAGTGTCCCCATTTTCGGGGTAAGAAAATCAGGCTGCAGCGGCTCAAGGTTTCGGCAGGCCGCGAGAAGGGAACCGGTTCGCCGCCGGCATTCCGGTCCGTGTGCCCGAGAACGGAAGTGAGATGCGGTACCGATCGATTCGGCGCGCTGTCACCCTTCAGGACCCCCCTTTATAAAGCTGCCTGACGGCGATCTTCACCAGTTGACCCTTTTTCAGTCGCTGCTCTTGCTTCAGCCCGTTCATGACGGCGGTGGTTTTACCATCCCATTGATTGCCCGTGCGTTTGGACAGCGCGGCCAGGGTTTCACCGGAACGGGCGGTGACGATGCGAAGGCGGGTTTCGGTGATCGAGGCCTTCTCCTTTTGGGTCATGGGCCGGAAGCTGAAAGCGGTTCCCTGGAGCATGTCGCGGTAGCTCTCCGGGGCGATGCCGACAAAACGATAAATGGCGTCTCGATAGGCGATCCACAGAAAGCAAAGACACATCGGCTCTTTTGCGCTGGTGTCGGTGTAGGTCAGCACGTAGGCGGGGAGCTTTCCAACGGTCACGTTATCTGCACGGGTCGGCTCGACGCCGTGTTGTTTTTTCAATGCCGCGCGGTATTTATCGGCCGGTTGCTGTGGATCCGTTCCCTTTCCTTCGACGCCGAGGGCCAGAGCGGCATCCCCTTTTTCGGTTACGGCGAAAACGGCCTGGCGGGTATTGATGGTTTTCCACCCTTGCGGAAATCGAACCGACAGGTCGAGCACCGGATGCAGAAAGACCTGCCCCGCAAAAACCCCTTCTTCGGGGTTTGCTCCCACCAGCAAACCGTCCAGCTTACGCAAATATTCAGACCGCCGTGGCACGAATCCCGGCACTTTCTGCCAGGATAACAGGGTCGCGTCTTCGGTGATT
>JAHEIV010000372.1 GCA_024639205.1 Deltaproteobacteria bacterium
TTGCCATCGATTTGCTGAGCAAACAGGAAATGTCCGAGGAGGTGGCCATAACGGTCGCCGATATCCTGCTCGAAGGCGACCTGCTGGGTCACACCACCCACGGACTGCAGCTTCTCGGACCGTACCTCGAGGAACTGCAGCAAGGCACCATGACACGGGAGGGGATGCCCGTGGTGCTTCAAGATCACGGAATGTCAGTGCTGTGGGACGGCCGCTATCTTCCGGGGCCCTGGCTGGTTAGCCGGGCCATCGACACCGGACTGAACCGGTTGAACAATTATCCTCTTTTTACCGCCAGCATCAAACAAAGTCACCACATCGCCTGTTTGGCCGCATACCCGCAGCGGGTGGCCGAGCGAGGCTACCTGATGATCCTGACCACATCCGACCCGACCCTGGGTGCCAAGGTGTCGCCTTTCGGCAGCCGGACACCATTGTACACCCCCAATCCTGTTGCGGCCGGATGGCCGGTAAAAAACGGTGTGGTCATGCTCGACATTTCCATGTCTACAACATCGGTCGGGCGCAGCCAACGACTCACGCAGCAAAAAGCCAGGCTGCCCGGAAAGTGGGTCCTGGATGCGCAGGGGCGGCCCACTGATGACCCTTCGGTTATCTTTGAGAAACCTTCCGGATCGATCCTGCCGCTTGGGGGCGTGGACCTGGGGTACAAGGGTTTTGCACTCGGGCTGCTGGTGGAGGCCCTCACCTCCGGTTTGTGCGGGTACGGCCGAAAGGACCGGCCCGGTCGCTGGGGCGCCACCGTTTTCCTGATGATCGTCAATCCCGACGCCCTTGGAGGCGCTCAGCAGTTTCTGGAAGAGACGACCTGGTTGTCCGAAGCGTGCCGGAAGGCTGAACCGATCGACAGCGACCAGCCGGTTCGCTTGCCCGGGCAGGCCGCCCTGGCAAAAAAGCGCATCTTTCTTGAAAAGGGGGTCGAGCTCGAGCCGGGCATTTTACCTTCCCTGGAAGAATGGTCCGAAAAGCTTGCCGTTGCCATGCCCGAACCGATTGACGGAAAATAAGGAACCAGCGTAAACCCATACAAGGGAGGGTTTCCCCATGAAATATCGCTATCTTGGATCATCGGGGCTTCTTGTATCGCGCATCGCACTGGGAACCATGACCTTTGGGGCCCCGGATTGGGGTTGCGATGAAAACGAGGCCCATGCCATTCTAAAAGGGTACCTGGAGGCCGGGGGCAACCACATCGATTGTGCCGATGTATACGCCGGCGGTCGGGCAGAAGAAATTGTCGGCCGCTTTCTACCGCAAATCAACCGCGATGAAGTGGTGGTGGCGTCGAAGTGTTATTTCCCCACGGGCGACAAACCCAACAGTTTCGGGTTTTCCAGAAAACACGTCATCGCATCGTGTGAAGCCAGCCTGAAACGTCTGAAAACGGACCACATCGATCTTTACTACATTCATGGACCCGACCCCGTCGCGCCGCTGGAGGAGCAGATGCGGGTTCTCAACGACCTGGTCCGACAGGGAAAGGTGCGCTATCTGGCCTGCAGTAATCTGTTCGGCTGGCAGATCGCCAAGGCTGCGGGCGTATCCGCGAAGATGAATCTCGAGCCGCTCATTGCCGCTCAGTACATTTACAGCCTGGTGCATCGGGAGTTGGAGCGCGAAGTGATACCGGCGGCGGTGGACCAGGGGTTGGGAATGATGTGTTACGGCGCATTGGGAGCAGGGCTGCTGACCGGCAAGTACAAGGGTCAGCGAGAGCCGGCTCCGGGAACCCGAATTTCTTTTCGGACCCAGTTGGACGGTCCCCGGTTCTGGCACCCCAAAGGGTTTCAAATTGCAGAGATTCTCGAAAAGGTCTCCTTAGACACCGGTATTCCCATGTTCAAACTGGCCATTGCGTGGCCGCTCAAGCGCCGGTTTGTCACGTCGGTCATCATCGGCGTCAGGGAACTCGATCAGTTGGATGCCAACCTGGAAACCGGTGATTGGGACATGCCCGATGACATCTGGAACAAACTGGAAGAACCAACCAGGCCGGAAGAGGAGTATCTGACCGGGTTCAACCGGGAGAATTACAGCCGCCTGTTTTCGGCAGGAGAGTTCCACGATGAGAGTACAGAGCTTCCGTAACAGCCGATGAGTCATACGTCGATCGATCCTCGCCTTCGCAAGTATTCTCGACAATTCGTCTTTTGCTGCCATCGAAGAGGGTGCCCACTGATTGGATGGGCTCCCTTTTCATTTTCCGGTAAGAAAGAACCGGTGCCGCCCGGCAGTGTCGCCAGGACGCCAGTGAAGCATTCGGTTAGTGCTCATGACAATACCTCCCGGTGGTGATCCGCCATAATATGCTTGACAGAATTACCACAACGTGGCATTTATTCTCAGGTAAAAAGTGCGCCGCAAACAGGAAAGTTCCGGCTTGTACGATCTGCATGTTTATTCTGCCCTCCGCTTCCACCGCATCTGTTTGTTTTGTAATCCTGCAAAGGTCGTTTCTTAACCGGGTTGGCCGCGCCATACCCTCACAGATAATGGAGGTAAAGGCCATGAATACTCCATCAACCGCTGCGCCGAGACTGAGTCGTTTCACGGGTTTTTCTACGTTACTATCCATAATTGCCTGCTACGGAACCCTGGCGCTTGTGACCCTCTTGTCTTTTCTGGGTATCACCATCGATATTCATACCGGTGTCTGGGCGGGCGTTATCACTTTATTTGCATGGCTCGCGGTTGCGGGTGTCGCCAGCAGTTTCCGGCGAAATCGGGCTGTGGGCCCACTGCTCATTGCGGCTGTCGGCGCAGTTTTCATCACCTGGGCCATGTTTGTATCCTTTAATCGAATCATCGAAATTGCCGGTTTTTCCGGGCTGATCTTCGCGGCAGTATGGGAGCGGTATCTCAAATTTCCAACCCGGCAGTCGCCGGTATGAACGACAAATATGGAAAATCCATTTCGTTATACCTGAAATACGACTTCGATGAGCAAATCGAAGGCGACTTCGAAGTTATCTGAAAATCAGCTGCATACAGAAATAAAAAAGGAGTGCGCCCAGATCGCCCTCGATCCCCGCAAGGGGTATCATTTCCATACCGGCTGTGATGCGGCGAATCGCATCGGCTACGATCAGTCGCTGTATGCAGCCCTTCCGGCAGGCAATGTCGATTCTTTTGCAGGCACGGGGAATCCGTTTATGCTCGGTTCGATAAACCAGGACGATGTGGTCGTTGACATCGGTTCGGGTTCGGGATTTGACTCCCTGATCGCATCGACGATGGTGGGAGCCGACGGAAAGGTCGTCGGTATCGATATGACGGCCGAAATGCTGAAAAAGGCACGTGTGGGCGCCGAGACAATGGAAGCTCTAAATGTGGAGTTTCGGGAAGGGTTGGCCGACAAAATCCCCCTGCCGGATGAATTTGCCGATGTGGACATCAGCAACGGCGTCCTGAACCTCTCTCTTGACAAGGTGAAGACACTGCGCGAATGAGCTCGAGTTCTAAAGCCCGGCGGGCGACTCTACATCGGCGATATCCTGATCGCCCAAGCGATGCCGCAGTCGGCTTTGGATGATATTTCGTTGTGGACCGGCTGAATCGCAGGAGGCCTGCCGGAGGCAGAGCTACTGAGCGCCGTGAGCGCTGCTGGTTTGAAAGAAGCCGCGATCGTTGAAAAGCACAACAGTTTCGAAGGTGTTCCGAAGCCGTCCAGCGCCCTTGAGTGCGGTACCCAGGGGATCAGCCTGCGGGTACGCAAACCCACCTAAATAGTGTCCATCGATAAATGTTCTTTTTCCCGCTGGGCGGCATCCCTCG
>JAHEIV010000373.1 GCA_024639205.1 Deltaproteobacteria bacterium
CCCCGGATTGCATCAGCTGCCATGTGCCGGTGGGCTACACCACACATGATATCCGTCCGAAATATGATCCGGCATCGTCCATCAACACCTTCAACCGGATCAGCACCTGCAGCAACCAGGGCGGTATCCAGTCCTGTCACCCCGGGGCTACCGCCGGTTTTGCCACTGGCCGGGTGCATGCATACGGCACGAAAGTGCAGGTGGCCGCAGGCAAAATGGATGCCGTCATCGAGGGTGTCGACAACACACTGTTGATCGAGCGTGCCGGCAAAGAAATGACCGAGGAGGAGATATTCCGACACAAGGTGCTGGCCTACATTCGACTTTTTTACAAAGTGTTCATCCCCCTTGTCATCGGTTTTATGTTCTACCATCAATGGATGGACTTTCTGACATCGCTGCGTAAAAGAAGAAAATCACGGAAAGCGAAATAAATGGTCGCATGGAAAAATGGAAGAAACCGCTGTCGCTGAGAAAATAGAGGCACCTCGCGAAGAAACCCGCCCTGCAAAGCAGAAGCTGCTGTTTGTGCGTTTGAACAAGCTCGAAAGATGGCAGCATACGTTTTTCATGGGATGTTTTATTGTGTTGGCCGTTACCGGATTTATGCTGAAAATTCCCGAAGATATCGTGCAGAAACTCGGTGGATACGGAGATACCGTCTTTTTTTTCCGAAGCCTTCTGCACCGAATCGCCGGTATCGGAATGATTCTTACCGGGATTTTTCATCTGTTCTACCTCGTTTTCCACCGGGCCGGCCACCGCTGGCTCTTCGATATGCTGCCGCGACCCAGGGACCTTTTCGACCTGATTCACAACATGCTTTATTTCATCAATGTGAAAAAAGAGCCCCCGGAATTCGACCGGTTTTCCTACAAGCACAAGATGGAATACGGCGCTTTGATTCTCGGCACCACCTTGATGTCCGTAACAGGGCTGCTTTTGTGGACCGAGTCGCGATGGAGCAAATTTATCCTGGACATCTCCGCGCTGGTCCACGGGATGGAGGCAGTGCTGGCGTGTCTGGCCATCATCGTATGGCACATGTACGAAATTCACTTCAAACTGCACAAGTCGCCCGTGGACGATGTGTGGATTACCGGCGTGATCGATGAAGAGGAAATGAAAGAGGAGTATTTGCTGCATTACAAAAAAATTATGGCTGATCCCCACCTGCAGGAGATCTACATCAAAAGAGAAAGCCAGTGAAGAAAAACATCATCAAACGGGTAATCGGCAGATCCGATCCGCCCGAGACAAAAGTCCAGAAACCACCTTCGAAGATGGCAAAGGGAGTCGTAAAAATTGCGGTCATCGTGCCGATCATCCTTTTTGCCCTGTGGTTGCTGAAGTTGGTGTATTATCCCCATGCCGAGGTCCGCAAAAGCGAAGCAGCTGTCGGGCCAACGGCAGAGCAGGGCATCTTTGCAAAAATATTACGTGACGACGAGCCGATACCGAAAGAGCATTTTCATATCGTGGACGATCACGTGGCGCAGGCCGAGCCCTACCATCCGATTTGCCTGGAGTGTCACGGATCCTATCCCCACAGCAAGGAAAAAAAGGTCCGGGCCATCCTCAATTTCCACAACGGATTTTTGGCCTGTATGGTGTGCCATGTCCGCAAAACCCCTGACGATAAAAGCTTCTCATTCGTGTGGGTCAATCGACAGACCGGTGCGACCTCGACTTCGGTGGAGGGAGGGTTCGGCAAGTATCCAGCGAAAATCTTTCCCGTCAGAGAAACTGCCGGCAGGGTCAGCAAGATCATACATCCTGTTGATGAGAAGGCGGCAGCAGAGTTCATGCGGCTAAAAGACCAATTCTCCCCCGACCAGATGGCGAAAGCGAAAATCAAGCTGCATGAAAACATCTCCAAAAAACCGGTCTTTTGCGACGAATGCCACAAGAAAGACGGATACTTCGATTTCGCCAAGCTCGGGTTTCCGGGCAACCGCGTCGATCATCTGACCTCGACGGAAATCACCGGCATGATCGATAAATACGAAACGTTCTACATGCCCGAGGCCATCGACTTTGGCGGCAAATAAGAATTACCCCCGAAGCAAAACGTCGCAAACGACTGCAGCTCGATAAACCATTAAACGTTAAACAGTTGGCAAATGATATGGCGCTGTGGTAGAAACGGATGAAGGAGATTTCCTTCAGGTCCGATCCGAATCCAAACAAACATGAACACCAATCGACATTCCCATGAAAAAGCGTATTGCCATCGCATTAAGTATCTCTATTTTGCTTTTTATTGCCGCCGGTATCTACATCGTTGCCACCATCGCATCGGCCACCTCCAAGCTTGACCACCTCATCATGCTCCACCAGGTTGAAATCCTGAGAGAGCATCTCCTGCTGCAGATCCGCAAGGTCCAGTCCGACCTGATGCTAAAAGACAGTTCTTTTGCCAGCAGCGACGGAGCGATCGCGGCCAACGTGCGCGCCATGCAGATGATTTCCACTACCTGCAAGGACTGTCACCACCGGCCTTCCGTGCAAAAGCGGCTCGACCAGCTGATTAACGATGTTGCCGACTACAAGATGTCCCAACAACTGTTCATGGCTTCCCGGAATCCGTCGAAACGACCTGAACTGCAATCCGCTGCCTATCGCAAAACCGAAAAGCTGGAATCGATGGTCAACGGCATGATCCACATTGCCAATACCAAGCTTGCCGACAGCACCCAGGCATCGCTTGCCGATATCTCGCGATCGAAGACCATATTGTATTTGCTGGTCGCCATCACGCCTTTGATTGCCGGCGGGCTGGGGTTCTTTTTCATACGCGAACTGGCCAAACCGGTCGGCGTGCTGTTGAACGCCACCCGCAGGCTGAAAAGCGGCGATCTGAACTTTCGCATCGAGGGTCTTTCCAAAGAATTCGCCGAAGTGGCCACATCTTTTAACCAGATGTCCGAGGCCTTGAAGCAGCAAATGCTGCAGCTGCAGGAAAGCGAAAAGCGATACCGGATGCTGTTTGAAAGCGCCGGAGATGCGATCTTCATCCTCGAGGCAGAAGGGGAGAATCCGGGAAAAATTATGGCCGCCAACCGGGCAGCGGCGGACATGCACGGGTACACCGCGGAAGAATTGCTGCAGATGTCGATTCAAGATCTGGATGCCCCTGCCGCCGCCGCAGAGGTCACCGGCAGAATCCGGCAGATCCTGGCCGGCGAGCCGATCATGGCGGAGATCGAGCATGTCCGCCGGGACGGTACGATATTTCCGATTGAAATCAGCGCGAGCCTGCTGGAAGTGGAAGGCCGCAAGTATGTGCTGGCTTTTGACCGCGACATCACCAAGCGCAAGCAGATGGAGAACATGCTGCGGCAGGCCAAGCAGGAATGGGAAGACACCTTCGACACCATCACTGACATGATCTCCATCCACGATCGGGACTTCAACATTGTCAGGGCCAACAAGGCCGCGCGGCAATTTCTCGATCTCCCGCTTTTGGACCACACGCGGGCCAAGTGTTACGAAACCTATCACGGCAAAAGCTTCCCGCCGGATGATTGCCTCAGCTGCGAGTGTTTTGAGACCGGCAAACCGACTGCCTTCGAGGTGTTCGAGCCGCATCTGGACCGACTGTTCGAGGTCCGGGCCATGCCGCGTTTCAACCCCGATGGACACCTGACCGCCGTCATTCACGTATTGCGGGACATTACCGAGCGCAAACGGATCGAAGAGACGCTCCAGCGGGCCGAGCAGATGAAACTGGTCGGCGAGTGGGCCACCGCCCTGGCCCATGAAATCAAAAATCCACTGGCCG
>JAHEIV010000374.1 GCA_024639205.1 Deltaproteobacteria bacterium
AACAGATTCTCCGGACGGCAAAGGAAATCGTAGTAAAGTTCATCGAAACCGGCAGGGTGTCACCGGCCGGATTCAGGGATGCTTTCGAAAATATCTACCGGTCGGTTGCCGATACAGTCAAAGCCGAACAGGCATCGGCCGAAAAGGTGGATCCTTCCCAAACAGAGCAGTAAAGCAGCAACCGCCGGCCGGCCTACCTGCACAATTTTGGTTCCAACTTTTACGGGTGAAACCGCGCATTTCACGGTTATTGTGCAGCTCGGCTTCGACCGGTTCACGAAATATGCGGGTCAGTGCACTTCCGCCCAGTTCTGCCCCCAGGCGATGTTCACCTTCAACGGCACTTTGAGATCCCAAACCCCTTCCATAATCCCTGTGATCAGCCGGGCGGCCGTCTCATGCTCTTCGGGCGGCACTTCAAATACCAGTTCATCGTGAACCGAAATCAGCATGGCGGTCTGCAGCCCCTGCTCTCGCAGTGCGTGGTCGATTCGAATCATGGCGATCTTGATCAAATCGGCGGCGGTGCCTTGTATCGGCGTGTTGATGGCCGTGCGCTCGGCAAACTGGCGCAAGTTGTGATTGGAGCTGCCGATGTCCGGCAGCAGCCGTATGCGGCCCAGCAGTGTATCGGTGCGTCGGGTTTTTCTGGCCCGTTCCACGGTTTCTTCCATAAAACGCCGCACACCCGGGTATCTGGAGAAGTAATTGTCAATATAAATCTTGGCCATTTTCTGGCTGATGCTCAGCTGATTGGAGAGCCCGAAGGCACTCATGCCGTAAATGATGCCGAAATTGATGGCCTTGGCCTGCCGTCGCAAATCGGTCGTGACATCCTCGGCCGTGACCTGAAATACTTCGGCCGCCGTGCGGGTGTGGATGTCCTCGTTTTCGATGAAGGCGCGGATGAGGGTTTCGTCGCCGGAGTAGTGGGCCAGGATGCGCAACTCGACCTGGGAGTAATCGGCAGACAGCAACTCCCATCCCGGTTCGGGAACAAAAGCCCGCCGGATCTCACGCCCCTCTTCGGTGCGAATCGGAATGTTTTGCAGGTTCGGATCCGAACTGCTCAAACGGCCGGTCGCGGCAACAGTCTGATTGTAGGATGTATGAATTCTGCCGGTATCCGCATGGATGAGCTCCATCAGGGCATCCGAATAGGTGGACTTGAGTTTTGCCAGGCTCCGGTGCTCTAAGATCAACGCGGGAAGCTCGTGAGCTTTGGCCAACTCGCTCAGAACATTCACATCGGTGGAATACCCCTTTGTTTTGCGGGTCTTTTTCTGCACCGGCAAGCCGAGCCGCTCAAACAAAATGGCTCCGAGTTGCTGGGAAGACTTGATGTTGAATCGTTCGCCGGCCACCTCGTAGATGGACGATTCGAGCTGTTCGAGCCGGGCTTCAAACGATTTGGAAAGCTCTCGCAGTTTATCGCGGTCGACCCGCACGCCCTTTTTTTCCATCCGCATCAACACCGGCACCAGCGGCATCTCCACTTCTTGCAGCAGGGCGTTCAGGCCGATTTCGCCCAGCTGCCTGTCCAGCACGTTTCGGGCCATCAGGGTGATATCGGCGTCCTCGCAGGCATATGGGGCGGCCTCCTCCAGGGGCACCTGGTCAAAGGTTCTGGCGGTTTTGCCTTTTCCGGCCACGTCCTGGTAGGTAATGGTCTTGTGGCCGAGAAAATCGAGGGCGATCTGATCGAGGTTGTGGGCCCGTTTCGACGGATTCAACAGGTAGGAGGCCAGCATGGTGTCGAAAGCAACGCCTTTGAGTTCGATGCCGCAGCGGCCCAGGACCAGCCAGTCGTACTTGATGTTTTGTCCGACCTTTTTCAAATCGGGGTTTTCCAGAACGTCCTTGAGCGTCTGCAGCACCTCTTCGAGTCCGAGCTGATCGGGAACGCCCAGGTAATGGTGACCGACCGGAATGTAAAAGGCCTCATCGTCTCTGAACGCAAACGAGAGCCCCACCAGTCTGGCCGCCAGCGGATTTTGAGACGTGGTTTCGGTGTCCAGCGCAAATAGGCCGGCTTTTTGAAGATTTTTTTTCAGGCGCAGCAGCTCCGGCCGGCTCATCACCGCCTGGTAATTTTTCGCCCGGTTCTTTCGCTGCCCGGCAAAAGCCTGCTGGAGCTGCCTGAATTCAAGCTGCTGGAACAGGCGCACCAGGTTATCGTTGTCCGGAGCTTTCAAGCGGCAGCCATCCGGATCAAACGACAGGGGCACCCGGGTGTCGATGGTAACCAGCTCGCGGCTCAACAGCGCCTGATCCTTGTGAGCAACCAGGTTTTGCCGCTGCTTTTCGCGGGAAATCGATTCCAGCTGCTCGTACAGGTTGTCCATGCTCCCGAACTGTTGGATAAGTGACAGGGCGGTTTTCATACCGATCCCCGGAACGCCGGGGACATTGTCGGCAGTGTCTCCGCTAAGGCCCATCACATCCACCATCTGGTGCGGCTGGAGCCCGAATTTCTCCTCGACGCCCCGGCGGTCGAGAACCTCATCTTTCATCGGATCCCATATCGTGGCCTGATCGGTAACCAGCTGGACGAAGTCCTTGTCTCCGGTGATCATCACAACTTCGAACCCGTTATCGGTGGCCAGCCGGGCGAGGGTTCCGATCAGATCATCGGCTTCGTATCCCGGCATTTCCAGAACCGGGAAATTAAATTCCCGGGTGACTTCTCTGATGATCGGCAGCTGGGCAACCAGATCATCCGGCATGGGCGGTCGGTTTGCCTTGTAGTCCGGAAACCGCTCGTGGCGAAAAGTCGGACCCTTGGCGTCGAACAGCATCACCGCATACTCGGGCTGCCGGTCTTGCATCAGTTTGATCAACATGCGTGTGAAACCGAATACGGCATTGGTGGGCATGCCCCTGGAATTGGAGAGGCTGCGGATGGCATGAAACGCCCGGTATACGTATGCTGTGCCGTCAATCAGATAGAGCTTTTTCTTTCCTTGCATATAAGCCTCCGCCTCGTGAAAAATCCAGGTATCCGGTGCTGCCGCAGCCATACCACGGTTGTCGGCAAACAACAAGATGGCCCAGCGGTGCGGTTGGCGCTTGACGCGATTCTCTTCAATGGCGATTATACAACCGTACGGCTCAAATTATTTCAGAATTCGACGGAACCAATGATTTTAGGTAGAACCTGCCTAATAAAGCAGTGACTCAGGGTTTGAGGGCAAGGCGCAAGGCGGCGGTTGGTGAAAAACCGGAGCACACGAGAATACGTGAACACGTGGTTACGTGAATACGTGAATACGCGAATACACGATCGGATATGAGCATATTGATCCAATCGACGGTACCGCACGGCACCCTAAAACGCACTATTCAGACAGGCTATAGGTATTCGGCAAAGCGATGACCGGCAACCGGATGATCCAAAGGCGCTCTCGATATCGGCGAAAGCGAAAACAGCTTTCCGTTTGTCACTGCTGCACGGCGGCAGTCCCGTTCTGCTGGCGGTGCCGGTGCGGGTTTCACATCTGTCAAAACTGTATGCTGGAAAACCTGTGGGGAATGTCGTGCAACGGTATTACGTGGCACTGCCCGGACTGCGGCGGACACAACGGCTTCGGCAACCAGTGATGCCATTGCACTGTTGAACGATTGGATCGGTCGACGGCGCGTGTGACAGGGGGTGCAATAAACGTTCGAAAATCAGGCCTTTGCCCCGGCAGCTGATTTACGGCGCCGACTCCGCGAAGGGTGTTTCGATCCACCGCCAACTTTTCTTCGGATCCCCAGGCAGCATCACCGGATCGAGCCAA
>JAHEIV010000375.1 GCA_024639205.1 Deltaproteobacteria bacterium
CAGCGGAGCGATCAGGGCAAACTCGTTTCTGCCGGCCGTGATCCAGGAGAAAAGGGCTGCGGATTCCAGCGCAGGTACATAGCGGCTCAGCCCTATGAAAGCCAGAATCACCAACGGCAGGGCGTATCCAAGGACCCAAACCGGCTTTTTTAGCGTCGAAAACCAGCGCCCCAACCCCCAGCCGGCCATTGCCAGCAAGGATACGCCGATGGTCTGCAGCCACAACAACAGATGGTCTCCGCTGAACGTACTCATTGTAATCACTTACCTGTCAGATGACCGTTTCTTTCAGCTACACCCCCGGGCTCACCGGCACCGCCCTGCCGCAGGCAAACGGTCTTTTATGCAATTTTTCTCGAAATCGAAGGTGCCGCCGCCGCGAGCGCTCCACCAGCGGCCGCCACAGCTTGTGCGTCAAACGGTGGCGAATCAGCAGCGACCAGAGAAAATTGCATCGCTTGTAAAGAAAACTCATGGCCAGGTACGGGGCCACATCTTCGACACTGCGCGGGCAGCGCCGCAGAATCGATCGCAGGGAAAACATCTGGCGGTAGCACCACTCGTATCCGGACTGCAGCTGCGCTGCGCTCATCCGGCGCGGTTGAAACACCACATGCGCGGTGTCGTATCGGTCCCAGTCCCGGTGCAGGATGCGATTCTGTTTTTCGAGTTTGCGAAACAGCGGCGTGTCCGGATACGGGGTAAGGATGTGAAAGGTTGCGCAGGCCAGCCGGTTTTCCTCGATCCAGCGAACCGTGTTTTGAAAGACGTCGACCGTATCGTGATCAAATCCAAACACGAAGCTGGCATTGACCTGAATCCCGCAGGAGTGAAATACCGCCACCCGCCGGGCGTAATCCTCCGGTTGCGGCGTCTTTTTGCCGGCATCGACCAGGTTCTGTGCCTCCAGCGACTCAAAGCCGACAAACACCCCCGTGCAGCCGGAGAGCGCCATCTCACGGACAAGGGACGCATCGTCGGTGACATCGATGCTGACCGCAGCGCTCCATATCTTCTTCACGTTGCGAAGCTCCCGGCAAAGCGCGCGAAGATAGTTTCTGTCCGATCCGAGATTGTTGTCCACAAACACCCCGTAAGGTTCGTCGCTGGTCCGAAACTCGTCCGCGACCTGCTGCGGATCGCGCATCTGGTAGGACATCGCCAGGCCCCGGGTGGACATGTAGCAAAACCCGCAGCGGTTGTGACAGCCCCGGGTGGCGATCAGGCTCAAGCTGGTTAAAAACGATCCTGCCGGCAGCAGCTCCCGGCGGGGGATCGGATCGAGCCGGTACGGCCGTTTGAAATCACCTTCATAGCGGTTTTTCAGACAGCCGGTGTGGGCATCTTTTAAGATCTGCGGCCACAGAGCCACCCCGTCGCCGACTGCGACGGCATCGGCGTGCCGAGCCGCTTCTTCAGGGCAGCTGATCACGTGCAGCCCGCCCATAACCACTTTTGCCCCGCGGCGCCGGTACCAGTCGGCCAGCTCGTATGCACGCCCGGCAAAGGTCAGGTGCACGCTGATGCCCACCACCGATGGAAAGGGCTCCCAGGGCGGATGACCCTGCAGCAGGTTTTCGTCCCAGATGCGCACCTGCCAGTCTTTTGGCGTGGCCGCCGCAATCGAGGTGAGCGCCAGCGTGGGGGTCAGCACGTGCTTTCCAAAGCTCGCCCGCGGGTCCTTGCGGTAAAACGGGTTGATCAGAAGAACCGTTTTGTCCCGTGGCGGACCGGATTGAAGCGTTTGATCGAGCTTCGGGGCTGTTTTCATCATCTCAGGAAACCACATGATCCAGCCCTTTCTTCACCGTCGGCTTTTCCATGTCAGAAGAGATAAACCGAAACCACCAGTTGGCGGCAACACCGGCAACCAGGCTGGCAAAACCGGCGGCGATAAACAGCGCACCCCACTCCATGATGTTGCGCGGACCCGGCGGATTCCAGTAAGCAAACCCGCCGAAGGTGGCAATTAAAAACGACGACAACAGCCGATACATCCATCCGACCGCCAGCAGGCTCACACCGGTAAGCACCACCAGCCACTGGTTGGGATCGGGAAATGGAAATGCTTCCCAGCCGATCGTTCGCAAGGCCAGGTGAAAACACACGATCGCTCCGATATACAGCCGGGGGTGCCGGCCGGCGGCCGCACGCCAGAAAAATAACAGCGCACACACCGTTGCCACCAGTGAAAAGAACGGCGGGGATCCCAGCGAAAACATCATCACAAGGGTCAATCCCACCCAGGAATACTCTTCTTTTTCCGATGCGAACGGCAGGATGGCGAATATCGTCGCCAGGTTGGCCGGGCTGATGGCGATATCATAAAAGCGGATCCAGGAAAGAGTGTGAAACAGGTAAAAGCCGCCCCATATCATCCAGGCCGCATTCCAGACCTTGCCAAGCACAACCCTGCCCTCGGGATCGGGCGGGCCCTCGCAGGTGACAACCGGGCGGTACCATAGAAACAAAACGGCCAGCGCCACACCATACCAGGTGGCAATCAGATGGATCAGGGACTTGTCGATGCCGCTATAGTATAGCAGGTGCGGCGGCACGGCGATGCCGACCGCGGCGAGAATCGGTATCGCGTAACCGATCAAAGACACCCGCAGCCGAAATATCCAGGCCAGGGCGATCAGCTTGACGGCAAACGCGGCGATCCACAAAAGCGTCGCCAACTCTCCGACAACCGGAACCGTGGAGATGTGCTCGGTCTGGTAGGTGCAATCAAACAGAAAGCAGATGTTGATGATGGCTAAAATAACGGCTGGGCGCCGCAGCCCTGCGATGCGGTACAGGATGAAGCTGCCGGCCAGCAGCAAAATCTCGTAGCTTTCGATCACCGCGGTCAACAGCAGTTGCCCGTCGAGCCAGTTGATCTGGCTCATGCCCTTTGACACCAGAAACACCCCGAATACAAAGAAAAGGGCACTGGCAAAATAAAGCGGGTTGTACTCTACAAACCATCTGTAAAACAGCGACTCGATGGTGTCGGTACTGACGATAGCCGTTGGTTTCAGATCGATTGGATTCATTTCTCTCTCCCCCCTGGCCGATTTTTGCTTCTGTCTTTTGACAGACCGCAAATTTGCCTACAGTTCGCGTACATCGTATCGCATTCAGCTACCCAAATCAAGCATAAAATACTTTATTTATTAATTATTTCAAATGGTTACAAACTTTTATCTTTTCGTGCACCGTTTTTTTCACCCCTTGTTGTAAAAGTTTGTAAAAGTCTGTAAAATTAGTAGAGCACGAACAAATAGAATAATTTCTTTACTTCAGATGCTTAGAGGGCGGTCATGAAAGAAAAAACCGGGCAGAAGTTTTACGTGCCGGATTTAAAGGCAAAGGTCAGAACACTGGAGGCGGTGTTCGGCGAGAAGTTTATGCGCACGGCGCTAAACCCCCGAACAGTGGACAAGTGGCTCCGCGATCCCGAACCGACCCCTTACCTGACTTCTTTGAAGTGCTATTTCGGGGTTGCCGGCATGAAAGAGTCGGATATGCTCAAGACCCGTGATGCGTTCGCGGAAAAGGTGGCGCAGATCTACACCCAACAAAAGCCGGACACCGGCCTGCCGTACTCGGCAGAGGATATCGTCACCATCTACGACAGTTTTACACAGTCAGAGGCGCAAAAAAGCCCTACCCTGCTGGGCCACACGTTGAAAATGATCCAGAAAGAAACCGCCCGCAACGACTACAGCTTTCTCAAGGGCTACTACCACATGTATCACCACTGGAAGGGCGGCCAG
>JAHEIV010000376.1 GCA_024639205.1 Deltaproteobacteria bacterium
ATGTGGTCACCGAGTACGGTTCGGTCAATCTATTTGGCAAGAGTCTGCAGGAAAGAGCCATTGCGATGATCAGCATTGCCCATCCCGACTATCGCGAGACCCTTTTTCGCGCCGCGCAGAAAATGGGGCTGCTGGCCCAGAACCGTTCGCTGAGCGAGTCCCTGCAGGGAGTCTATCCGGTTCACCTGGAAGAAATTGTGATTATCGGTGAAGAAGAGGTGACGCTGCGGCCGGCCAAACCGGTGGATGAGCGCAGGCTACAGGAGCATTTTTACAGTCTGGACGAGCAGGATGTCGTATCGCGGTTTCTGTATGCCAAGTCGCACTTTCATCGGGAGGAGATTGCGGATCTGAGTCAGACCGACTATATCAAAGACCTTACGATGGTGGCGGTGGTCGGAGAGTTCGGTTTCAGCCGCGTGGTCGGTGTCGGTGAATACGTGCTCGATCCGGCCAAAGATCTGGCCGAAGTCGCATTTTCCGTCAGCAGTGACTTCCAGGACAAGGGCCTGGGGAAAATGCTGATGAAAAAACTGTGCCAGTCCGCCCGGGAAAATGGTATCGACGGTCTGATCGCATATGTATCGCCCCGGAATACGGCCATGGTTCGGCTGTTCAACTCGCTTCGCTACAAGGTGAAAACCCTTTATGACGGCGATTTGCTGGAGCTCAGTTGCCGCTTCGATGAACCGGTGGAGCCCGTACCATAACCTGCATATTTCATGATTGTTTTCCAGCCAAGCTGAAACACAATGATAAAGGCCATTTTTTAGTGCAGCTTTGCATTTGACCTTTTCGCTTCGCTTTGAACGTTGACTGACCAAACACCAGCTGAAAAATGGTTCCTTTAGAAGAGCCGAATTCGCAATGTTGATGCTTTATCCGAGGCTTGCGGTACTCGCCCGTTATCGGACAGCGGCACCCTTGTCGGTTCCCCGCTTTGCGGGATCACACAGCGGATCATATGATTCAAGGTGTGCGACCTGCATATGAAGGAATGCGACTGCTGAAATCAGCGGGCTTGCCCGCATACGAGGGAAAAAGACATGCCCACGATCAAATTCTTGCCCCATGAGAGAGAGACGCAAGCCGATGACGGTGAAACCCTGATCCGCGCAGCGCTGGAAGCCGGCGTGCATGTGAATGCCTCCTGCGGTGGCGAAGGCGTTTGCGGCAAATGCCGGGTGATTGTTGAAAGCGGTAGCGTGGAAGGGGGGATTTCTGAAAAACTCAGCCGCGAGGATCGCAAAAAGGGCTATCGTCTCGCTTGCCGCAGCCGGGTGAGCGGCGACCTTGTGGTGCGAATACCGATCGAATCGGAAATTGACGCTTCGGTGCTCAACCTGCAAAGTTTGCCGCGGCGAACGGCCCGCATTCAGCAGATGAACCTGGAGGAATTGAAAGAACAGGGCCTGTTCAATCCACCGGTGGAGAAAAAATACCTGGAGCTTCCCCAACCGACGGCCCAGGAAAACCTGGCCGATGCCACCCGTCTGGTGAGTTATCTGAAGCTCAAACATGGCGAGCATCGACTGGTGGTCGATCTGCCAGTTATCCGCAAACTGCCGCAAGTCTTCCGGCAGGAGGCCTTTAAAATCACTGCCATCCTGGCGCGACCGGTGCAAGAGGGTCGCAAGACGCGCATCATCAACGTCCAGGCCGGAGACACTACGAATCGCAACTTTGCCATTGCCGTCGATGTCGGCACCACCACCATTTACGGTGAATTGGTAAATCTGATCGACGGCAGCGCGGTGGCCCAGTATGGTGAATTCAATGGTCAGATCAGCTACGGTGAGGATGTCATCAGCCGGATGATGTTTGCTGAAAAGCCGGGTGGCCTTGAGCGGCTGCAGGAGGTCGTGGTGGAAAGTATCAACAAGGTGATCCGCAAACTGCTGCGGCGTTCCAGAATCGATGTGGATGAAATCAACAACATTACGCTGGCAGGAAACACGACCATGACCCAGCTGTTGTTGAAAGTGCCGTCGGAATTTCTTCGGCGGTCGCCCTACGTTCCCGCTTCGACGCTCTATCCGCCGGTCAAAGCCGCCGAATTGGGATTGGAGCTGAGCGATCACGTCGATGCCCTCGTTTATCCGGCGGTTTCCAGTTACGTGGGCGGCGATGTCGTGGCCGGTGTCATGGGCTCGGGGATGTACCGCACCGATGAGCTGACCTTGTTTATGGATATTGGAACCAACGCGGAGATCGTCATCGGCAACAAGGACTGGCTGGCATGCGCGGCTTGCTCCGCCGGACCGGCTTTCGAAGGTGGCGGAATCACGTTCGGCATGCGAGCGGCCAAAGGTGCCATCGAGGACTTCTCCATCGACCCGTTCACCAACGAACCGATGATTCTGACCATTGGCAATGTTCGCCCCAAGGGCATCTGCGGATCAGGTTTGATCACCATGGTGGCCAACATGTTTGAGATGGGCGTCATCAATCACAATGGTAAGTTCAACCGGGATCTGGACACCGCCCGCATTCGCGAAACCGATGGCGTGGTGGAGTACGTCCTGGCGTTTCGGGAGGAGACGCAGATCGATCGGGACCTGGTGCTGACTGAAATCGACATCGAGAACCTGATTCGGGCCAAAGGAGCCATTTACAGCGGTTGCATGACCCTGTTGTCTGAAGTCGGCATGGCGATCGATGATTTGCAGCGCATCATTTTGGCAGGTGGTTTCGGCAGTTACGTCGATTTGGAGAAAGCCATGACGATCGGGTTGCTGCCGGAGATCGATCCCGAGCGGGTAACCTTTGTGGGTAACGGATCGCTTATGGGGGCTAAAATGAGCGCCCTGACGAACCGGATCCGCAAAGATGTGGTGGAGGTGACCCGCATGATGACCAATTTCGAGCTGTCGGAAACCGCATCCTTCATGGACAATTATGTGGCGGCTTTGTTTTTACCGCACACCGAGATGCAGCACTTTCCGAAATTGAAGGCCCGCTTGGAGACGCGCCGGGCCGCTCTGCAATAATACCCCAAAAAGTCTCGCTACCCGCAACCGCACCCCCCCCCCGTGACAGCCATCGAAACCGTCCGGCTGCAAGGATCCCGCGGCCGATCGTTTGTACATCCCGAACACCGTGCGGAGGCCTGTAATTCCGAGTAAAACAGGCGGAAATCATGCAAAAAATTGACCGCATCTATTGACAAAAAATACCGGTCAATATAAGGGATATCTTTCGGACCTCCGGGCGCCGAGCGATGGAAAAACCCAACCCGATACAGCCTTGCGCTCAGCTGTCATGCGCATTCGATCCGCAACCGCCGGTACGGCGTTTTGCATATAATTTCTAAGAGTCGAACTACCGTTACAGGTATCAGAAAAAATCCAATATATGAAAGGGGGGATAGCGTGCCATTTTCACCCGGGAGAGCACTGTTGCGCCCGGGCAGCATCATCGTGATAGTGCCATAGAATACGAGGGACGAGAGAGACCAAACATTAACCCGAAAACCGATTGAATCGATCTGAAGGAGGTACAATTGGGCTTTGAATTCTACAAGGAATCTTATACCGGTGCTGTAAAGCAGATTTCGCTTGGGGAGGGGAAAAAAGCGGTAACCGTCGGTGGTGAAACGGCTTACCCTTTTTACGAGTTCGAAGGTGATATGCCCAATAAGCCGAAAATTGCCATGGAAATCTGGGACATGGAACCGGAGGACTGGGCGGAAGCCGCGCTGAGTCCTTTTAAAGATGTTGTCTCCGATCCGGCTGCATGGGCCAAAAAGTGTGTCGAGGAA
>JAHEIV010000377.1 GCA_024639205.1 Deltaproteobacteria bacterium
CCGCAGCCTTCAGGGCGGCTTCGAAATACGGCCGCCGGGGGCAGATGTTATATTTTCCCCTGGCCTTTTGAATCAGTTGGCGGCATTGGTCCGGGTCATCAATCGGTTTTTGATCCGAATTGAGGTTGCGGTTGGCGATGTGCGGGTTGTTTTCGATCCACTTCTCTGCCGCCGCGAAGATCTGTTGCGCATCGGCGATCTGCACGATCCCCGATGCGCTGAAGAATTCGGCCGGCAGCACCTTGCCGCCCATGACGATGTCCAGGGCTGTTTCAAAGCCCACCACCCGCTTGAGGGTCTCCAAGCCGCCGGCTGCCGGAAACAGCCCCACGTTGACCTCGGGAAGCCCCATTTTCGAGCCCGGAGTGGCAAAGATCCGATCGCAGGCCCACAGCAGCAGTTCGAACCCGCCGCCCAGCGCGGTTTGCTCGACCAGAACGGCTGTCACCGGAAACGGGCTGACCGCCAGCGCTTCAAGGACTCGATGGAAGCCGCGCAACAGCAGCTCGAGTTTGACAGGGGCGGGGTCTTTTCTGATTTCGGCCAGATCGGCACCATCCAGAAAACTCCTTTTTTTGGCGGAGCGGATGATCACGCCCTTGACGCCGTCTTTGTTGGCCCGCCGGGCCGCGTCTGCCAGATCGGTTATGAACTGCCCGCCGATGGTATTTACCGGTCCGGCCGCGTCGATCACCAGCGATGCGATACCGTTTTTTCTGTCGAGTCGGTAATCGATGTCCTGCATCGCTTTATCTCCTGTTACACGCGGATCAGAACCGCTTCGCCCTGGGTCAGACCGCCGCAGATAGCCGCCACTCCCTGGCCGCCGCCGCGGCGCTTGAGCTCGTAGGTCAGTGTCATCGCGATTCGCAGACCGGAGGCTCCCACCGGATGACCGATGGCCACCGCACCGCCGTTTACGTTGGTTTTCGCCAGCAGCTCAAGCCACTTTTTCCGGTCGTCCCCAGCCAGGATCTTGGTGCTCACCAGCGGCATGGCTGCAAACGCCTCGTTGATTTCGATCAGGTCCATGTCCTCGATGGTTGATCCGGTTTTTTCGAGCAGCCGTCCAATGGCCAGCGCCGGTATCCAGGATATACCTTCCGGTGTGTCGGTGGCGGCAGCCAGCTCGACGATGGTGCCCAGAATCGGCAGCTTCAGGGAAGCGGCTTTTTTGGCCCGCATGATCACCATGGCCGCAGCGCCGTCGTTAAGACCCGGGGCGTTGCCCGCTGTTGTGTGCCTGGAACCAAAGACCGGGGGCAGCATGCCGATTTTGGCCACACTGCCATCCGGTCGGGGCATTTCGTCCCGCCTAAAGAGAAACTCCCTGCGATTTCTGAGGACTTTGAGGGGCGCAATCTCGTCGTCGAACCTGCCGGACTGCTGCGCATCTTCCCATTTCAGGTGGGAGCCCATGGCAAAGCTGTCGAGTATCCGGCGATGCACTTGGTGTTTTTCGGCTCCATCGGAAGCATCCACCGCCACCGGGTTGTAGCCTGGATAGAAGATCGGGTAGAGCGGGTCGGTCAAAGCCACGCTGCCCACGCGCACGCCGGAGCGAAGCTGCCGGCTGAAGTGCGGCACACGGCTCATCGACTCCACCCCGAGGATCAGGGCTGCATCTATCTCGCCCAGGCGCATGCCCCAAACCGCCATCCGCAGGGCCGTCAAAGGGGAGCAGCAGGCCGTATCGATGGTGGTGGTGAAAACGTCCATCCCGAGCTTGAGACCGATCTGGCGACCCACCACCGATCCGGTTTCAAAGGCGCTGGGGATGCAGTTGCCGACGAATATTTGATCGATCTGCTCATCGATCTCTTTGCCCGCGGCCGTCAGCGCCGCCCGGGCCACGTGCACGGCAAGGTCCAGGGGCTCGATTTCCGACAGCGCACCGAGGTATTTTCCAAACGGGCTTCTTTTGGCGCTGACGATTACACATTGATCCGCCATGGCCGAACCTCATAAGTAAATGGTTGCACCGCAGACCCGTCTTCGACCCGCTGATGCTAAATCACGCTGCATTGAGGCACACACTGACATCAAAGATAAATCATCTGACTACAGACTTATCGCAGTCGATGCACGGAATCAAGTTATTCGGCACATAGGACGCATGGCTGCAAAATTTGCAGTACGGTGTTCCAAGCACGGGTTATTAGCAGACGAGACATACTCGGGAGAGGGCAAGAAGGTCGGTAATCGAGAAGCACAATTTCTTGTAGCTCTGCTCACCGGAAAAATTCATGTGATTGTTGAGGATAACTATCAAGATCCTTTGATATAGTTGATTTTCGCAGCTGTTGGCGAACATGCTCTCACCGGAATCCAGCATCTGCCGGCCGGACGTTCGATCAGTAACGTTCTGTCTTCAAGCCGTTACTGTTTCATTAAATCCCAATAGGGCAAATGCTGAAACCGCAGCGTAATTTAGGAGGCGATTCGATGCAGGTGTAAAATGGCAGGGCGGGCGGACAAAACCCTGAATGGCTGATCGCCGATTCGAATACCCTGAACCGCATCGTGTCTATCAAACGTATACGCATAAAAGGTTTGCGAATCGAGCTTCGTATTGGCGACCTCCAGCGTGAAACGGCCTTTGGTTTCAAGACCCCGGTAGACAACCTGATAGTCGTCTATGCGAACCGTCTCGTTTATCTTCAGCGCAAAAAAATCCGCATAGGTTTCACCGGGCGGCGGCAGAACAGCCGGGGCTTGACCCATATCTTCCTCTAAAAAATGAACCACGCCGGCGTAGTAATCGCGAACATCTTCGGCGGGCGGTATAAAAACAACCGCCAAAAAGTAGAGCAATCCAAAAAAGGCGACGCCGACAATGGTGAACATCAGTAGATAAAACCATTGCTGGGTTTCCGTTGTTTTCATCGGGACTGTCCTTTTTACCAATGAAATCGTCTTGGCACCGTCTATGACATGATACCACACTATCTGTGTGTATACCAAATCGGATAGAAGAGATTCGCTGCCGGAACTGTCAATGCGCTATCCGCCGAATGAAGTGACAAAGGCAGAGCCGCAGGCTCTGCCTTTGTCGGTTTACAGAAAGTAAGCAAAGAAGAAAGTATCAGTGAAGTGTCAACTGGTGTGTTGCTTAAAGAGTTATCCCTGAACGTCGATGCCGAGGTCACAGCCCAGATGAGGATCCGGTTTTTCGCAATCGTGATTGAGATGGCGTGTGTCGGTATGTCCTTCTTCTCTTTCTGAATCGGTTTCGAAGTAGTCTTGTTTTTTTTCTGCCATGATGCACCTCCTGTTCGTTTATGAATCGGTTGGTATTTTTTTTTCAATTATATACATGTAAAGTGTGTACGTTTTGACCGTTTGCAACGATAAAGAAATCAGATCTAAATAGTAGCTTATACCTACCAAAGAAGGTCTTTTCAAATCAAAGAGATCAGGAGACTCAAACGCAGGCAAAGTCGATAACAGTTGGTGGGTCACGGCTAAACAATCGGGGCGCACGCAATATTGAACTTTCAACCAAGGGGTTTCACAGCAGTCGCCGGGTGATTATGTTGTTTTTATACATTTTCCCTCTCCGAATCTGCTGAACCGCCGCTGCCGGCAGCCTCATCTCAGCTTGCATAGTTGATGCTTCATTTCGGATATATAGACCGCACACACCCTGGCATGTCTTGTCCGAGATGCAGTCCCCCAGACGGTATTTTTTTCTTTCGGGTCTACGCACCACCGGGATCTTCCGGCACTCAGAAGGGAAAATGGACCCAAAAACCCGCAA
>JAHEIV010000378.1 GCA_024639205.1 Deltaproteobacteria bacterium
TTGTGCAGCCGCCGGCGGCTGTCCTCCATCTTCCCCTGGATCTCCTCTCACAATCGACCCAGTTTCGGGCAGGCGCCTTGCCGTTGATGGCCGTGGCAATGGCATTGACGTTTTCATGGTGGGGAAACATCAGCTCCCGGCTGCTCAGGTGGATGTCGCAGCACTCCCCTAAGGTTTTCAGCGACATGGCGGCTGCCTGGATGTGCCAGGAAGGCCGAACGTTGCCCCAGGCGGTCTTGGTGTAAATGCCTCTTTTGAGCTCCGAAAGCCGGGTGCGCTTGAACAGGGTAAAATCGCGCGGATTGTCCTTTTCGTATTCGTCCAGATCGACGGTAGCCCCCACCTTGACCTTGTCCACGTCGATTCCGGAAAGCCGGCCGTATGACGGAAACCGGGAGATGTCAAAGTAAAGCGACCGCAGTTTTTCATACGCGTACCCTTTACTGACGAGTTTTTCCGCCAGGGCAACCATGTCGTCGACGTGCTGGCTGGCCCGGGGGTAGTTGTCGGCGGGTTGGATGCCGAGCAGCTCCAGGTCCTGCATGAATGCCGCTATGTGGCCTTCGGTGTAGTCCGCCAGGTCCTTGCCGGCGGATTCGGAGCCTTCGATGGTCTTGTCGTCTAAATCGGTGATGTTCATCACATGCCGCACGCCGTAGCCCCGGTAGGTCAGATAGCGGCACAGCAGATCGGAAAAAACGAATCGCCGGATATCGCCCACCTGCATGCCGGCGTGCGCGGTGGGCCCGGGAGTGAACACGGAAACCTTGCCGGGCAACAGCGGCTCGAACGGCACCTTGGACCGGCTGAGCGGATGATACAGCTGAAGATCGATCTTTTCTTTCACCACGAACAGCGGCGTGCTCAAATAGCGCTCGCCGCCGTCCGGCAAAACGACCACCAGGGTTCCCTGCTTCATCGCAGCGGCTTCTTTTACGGCCACGGCCATGGCGGCCCCGCTGCTCATACCCACCAGCAGGCCCTCTTCCCGGGCCAGGCGGCGGGTCATTTCGAAGGCCTCCTCATCGTCGATGTTCACCTTGCTGTCGAGCAGCCGTTTGTCGAATATCTCCGGGCAGTAAGCCTCTTTCATGTTTTTCAGACCCTGGATCTTGTGTCCCAGGTAGGGCTCCACGCCGATAATCCGGATCGCCGGGTCGTACTCCTTTAGTCTTCTGGAGACGCCCATCAGGGTGCCCGATGTACCCAGCGTGGCCACAAAAGCGGAGACCGCACCGTCGGTCTGTTCCCAGACCTCCACTGCGGTTCCGTCGTAGTGCGCCTTCCAGTTGGCCTCGTTGTTGAACTGGTCGGTTATAAAGTACTCATCCGGATTTTCCCGCACCAGGCGATACGCCTCTTCGATGGCCCCATCGGTTCCAAGGTGCCCGGGAGTGAGCAGGATTTCCGCTCCGCGCGCTTTGAGAATTTTTTGCCGCTCCACGCTGACCGCTTCGGACATCGCCAGCAGCAACCGGTATCCTTTTACCGAACACACCAGCGCCAGCCCGATCCCGGTGTTGCCGCTGGTGGCCTCGATCACGGTCTTATCGGCGGTGAGCTGACCGGATTGCTCGCCGTTTTCGATCATCGACAGGGCCGCCCGGTCCTTGATCGACCCGCCGGGATTGAAATACTCCAGCTTGGCCAGAACCCTGACCTGCCCGTTGGCATTCAGGTGACGAATTTCCACCAGGGGGGTGTTGCCGATTAGATCCAGGATGGTGTTCGACATGCGTGTTTTATGGCTGCTTTTCAGTGGTTGGAAAGTTGCGAGTTGCCCGCCTGCTCTTATGGTGTTCCAACACCGCCGGTCGGCAGATGCGGTGACGAGCGTCCCGGCCTTGGGGGGCCACCGCGGGCGGACTATAGCTTATGGCCGATAAACCCTTCCAGGTGCTCTATCACCGTATCTCTCACCGTGGTTTCGTTTTGGCCGGCATCGACGATAAAAAATCGCTCCGGCTCCAGCCGGGCGAGCGTCAGGTAACCGTCTCGTATTTTGCGGTGGAAAGCCAGTTTTTCTTTTTCAAACCGGGTCTCTCTCCCGGAGCGGCTGCCGTTGTTGACCTGGTTCCAGGCACGCTCGAGCCCGATCTCCGGTGCCAGGTCGAACAAAATGGTCAAATCGGGCTTCAGGTCCCTCAGGATCAGCCGGTGAAGGCTGTGAATCATCTCCAGGTCCAGGCCGCGTCCGTAACCCTGGTAAACCACCGTGGCGTCGGCAAACCGGTCGCAAACGACAACTTTGCCGGCCTCGAGCGCCGGCCGGATGATTTTCTCCAGGTGCTCGATCCGGTCTGCCTCGTAAAGAAACAGCTCGGTGAGCGGCGCCATCTTTTCGATGTCCGGATTCAGCAAAACAGCCCGGATTTTCTCGCCGACAGTCGTTCCGCCGGGCTCGCGGGTGACCACCGATTCCAGCCCCCGCTGCCGGACAAACGCCTCGATATGCGCAAGCTGGCTGGTCTTGCCGGAGCCTTCAATGCCTTCCAGGGTTATCAGCATGATCAACGCCTAAACGGATGAATCGTCGTCGCCGGTGCCCTTTGATTTCGTCTCTCGAACCAAGTCCCACCGGCGGCACCGTGTTTGTGAAAAATCGCCGGCCGGATCAAACAAGCTATTGCGGCGGTTTGCCTCGATAAAAGTGTCTTTCCAGCAGTCGGTGATACGCGGTCCAGGGCTCTGTCGGATCTTCACGGGCCATGAACTCACGGATACCGTTGACCTTCGAGTCGATCTCGTCGATGAAATGCAGCAAGACCGCCTCGATCGTCTTTGGCGGCTCCGGGGAGCCGAACTGCCGCTCACCGTGGTGGCTGATGATCATGTGTTTCAGCAGGTCCGCCTTCTCCCGCGGAAAGCCCTCCAGCTGGATCAGCTTCTCCTGGAGCATCTCAACGGCGATGACGATGTGGCTCACCAGCCTGCCTTCGTCGCTGTAATCGATCCGGGTGGCATACTCGAACTCCCGGATTTTGCCCGCGTCGTGTAAAATGGTTCCGGCGATCAACAGGTCCCGGTTAACGCCGTTGTAATGCCCGGCCACCATGTCGGCCAGCAGGGTCATCGAAAGGGTGTGCTCCAGCAGCCCGCCGATATAGGCATGGTGCATCATTTTGGCTGCCGGGGCTTTTTTGAAGCGGTCCACGAAATCGCTGTCGGCCCAATACAGCGCAAACAGATCCTTCAGGTCTTTGTCGGTCATTGCAGCGGTGAGATCCGTCAGCCGCGCAAACATCTTCTCCACGTCCCGTCCGGTGGCCGGCAGAAAATCGGCGGCGTTCACCGTTTCCACCGGGCAGGGCTCCAAGTGTTTTGCCACCAGCTGCAGCATCCCCTTGTATTCCGCGATACCGCCTGTGATGTGGACAAAGTCACCGGAGTGAACGCTCTGAACGATACTTTCGACATTGTCCCAGACGACCCCTTTCATCCGCCCGGTCCGGTCCGCAAGGGTGATGTTCAGGTAGTTGTCCCCGTTTCGTTTCCGGGCCAGGGTTTTCTCCGCCAGGACGAAGATGTCGTCTACCGTGTCGCCCACTTTCAGTTGATCGATAAAACACTTTTTCATTCTAACTCACCGCATTGAATCTTATTTTAATTCCCCCGCTGCTGCAAGCCGCGAAGGAATTATATTTACGTCTCGATCTTCCAGCTCTTCAGCTTCTCTAATGCCGTGTAGTCCGTCATGTCGCATTTGACCGGCGTGATGGAGATGTATTTTTCCTCCAG
>JAHEIV010000022.1 GCA_024639205.1 Deltaproteobacteria bacterium
ACTAACCGGCTTGACCGGTCCTACCAATTAGGAACTCGTAAACCTCTGGTGAGCATTTGTATCGCGTTGATCGCCCATCTGCACTGCGGGGGGAATCGGTGATCCGATGCGGGAAAGCCTGCGAAGTGCTCTTGTTTTGATAGCGCTGATTCTAATAATTGTATATGTTTCGACTAGTTAGCTCGCCCAATACGGCATTGCATGAATGATACCGTTGGATTTTGTGGCTGATGTCAATTTTTTTTGGGCCTTGATTGTGCCAAATCGAAAGCATACCGGAGGGCACGATCCACACCCTTGCGGGCGAATACCGATTCCTGGATTACCATCTCCAAATCCGTTCCCGTGTGAAGCCGCCCACCGATTTCCGAATATTCGCCTTCGTTGTTCTCACGAACCACTATGAAATCGATGTCGGCCGCCTTGCGGTTGGCGAGGGGGGATTGAACCCCGGGCAGCAGTCTTACCGGCCGGACATTGACATACTGCTGCATTTGCCGACGGATTGGAATCAGCAGGTACCAGAGTGAAACATGATCCGGCACTAGCGGGTTGCCGACAGCACCCAGATAGATCGCGTCAAAACGCCGCGATTTCTCGATGCCGTCCGCGGGCAGCAGGATCCCTGTCTGCAGATAGTAGTCACAGGAATAAGAAAGTTCGGTGCAGGCTATCTGGAAACCGCATCGTGATGCGAGTGCCTCCATTACGCGCACTCCTTGGGGGATGACGTCCTTTCCGATACCGTCCCCGGGAATCAATGCAATCTGGTATGCCATGCTGCGATCTTCTTTCATCCGGATCCGCCGGCCAATCATTTTTCGTCTCTCTTGATGGCCTCCCAGATGACGTCCAATTCGGCCTGTGACATGCTGTCTATCTCTTTGCCCTGCTCTGCGGCGAGGTTCTCCACTCGCCGGAATCTCTTTTCGAATTTTTTAATGGATGCCATCAGGGCCGTTTCCGGATGGATGCGCGCAAAGCGGGCAAGATTCACCAGAGTGAACAGCAGGTCGCCGAACTCTTCACCCACCTGCTCACTGTCGTTTTCTGCAACCGCCCGCTGCAGCTCTTCCCATTCCTCCTTCACCTTGTCCATCACGCCGGAAATGTCCGCCCAGTCGAATCCGACACCGGCAGCGCGCTCGGACAGCCGGTAAGCCCGCATCAGGGCCGGTAGCTGGACCGGAACCGAGTCGAGGATGGAATCAACCGGACTGCGTTTTTTTTCCGTTTTCTTGATTTCATGCCAGCGCTTGCGAATCTGCCGGGTGCTCTCTACGCGATCATCACCAAACACGTGGGGGTGTCGTCGCGTCATCTTTTCGGCATTCAGACCGGCCACACGACCGATATCGAAGTGATCGTTTTCTTCGTAGATCCGGGCAATGAAGAGAATGTGAAACAGTACATCGCCAAGTTCTTCGCACACGTCTTCGGAATTATCCGCTTCGATGGCATTGATCAGTTCGTATAGCTCTTCGATCAGATATACCGAAATACTGCGGGGAGTCTGCTGGCGGTCCCAGGGGCAGCCGTTGTCACCCCGGAGGGTTTCGATAAGGCGGATAAGCGTGTCAATGGATGAAAGCGAAGCGGACGGTTTTTGCAGGTTTACCTTGTCGTTTTCCAAGATTTTTTCAACTCCTCGATCTTTTCTACAAACTGCTGTTTCATTTCCCTGGAAACGACTCTGGCCATCTTCTCCGACACCAGTGAAATGTGGGGGGCCAGCACGGAGTCTTTTACAAGCGGTGCACCCTTGGCAAGAAAGGCGGTAAATATAATCAGCAAAACCGAAACCAGCAGAATTCCCTTCAGCAGACCGAATGCAGTCCCGCAGATCCGGTCGAACCAACCCAGGAAGGCAATGTTGAGCACGTACTTGATAACCACACCCAGCATGCTGATTACCAGGAAAACGATACAGAAGATAAGCAGAAAGCTGAAGATGTTCACGGTTGCCGGATCGGATATCCATCGGGACAGCGGCTCTGCCGGGACCGTGTAGTACGTGTAGGCGGCATAAAAGCCGCCGAGCACACCGATGACAGACGAAAGTTCCTTGATCAAACCGCGGAACATCCCGCGGATGACGCAAAAGGCCAGAATGACGATCGCGAGCATGTCAAAAGGATTCATAATGCCGTAACCCGCCTATTTCACGAGTCGCATCCGTTCATTGGCAAGACACACACCTTGGTTCATCAGATCGGATATGTGATCCCGCGAAGCGGGAGCACGCAGGGGCGAAGCTGTGCTGGGATTATCGCAAGCCACCGAAAATACAGTAAATAGTCGAATTCGGCTTGCCCACAGGGTGAAACGGTTGAAGCTGATTGCCAGCCGGTCTATGTTCCAGGCGAAATCGAGCGGGCAGTTGCTTAATGGAATTCGACACCGCGGTACCTTGTTTATTGTCAGCTTTGTTGAAAAAGCTCTATGAAATATGCGGGGTAACACCGCCACGCAGTTGGAGTCAAGGTGTTTTTCCCGCAACGTGGTGGCAGGGGTGAGCATCATTTGCATTTATAAAATCAGATGTGGTATGGTGAATAGCTTAGGAAATGGAAAATTCCCTGGTCGACCGTTCTCGGTAGGGCAGGGTTTTGTATTTATCCCGATACCGGTCCTGGTTACAGGAGATTCAGCAATACAAAATGCCGTCGCATCCTGCCGAGAATTCGAAAAAGTCCGGTGAAGGCGCCAAGCTCAAACTGGATCTAAGCGACAGCAAGCGAGCGATGCAGCTTTTCGGTGAGCACAACCGAAATCTGAAAAAAATCGCCGATGCGCTCGGGGTGAACGTTAACGCCCGGGGAAGCACGGTGTTCATTCAGGGTGAACCGCTCGGTGTCGACCTGGCCAGGAACATCCTCGACCAGCTCTATGGTCTGTTGCTGGAAAACTATCCCATTCATTTCAATGATGTCGATTATGCCATCAATGCGCTCAGTGGTGACCACCGGCTGCAACTCAAAGATCTTTTTCTGGACGCCGTATACGTCAAATCGAAAAAGAGCATCATCACCCCGAAAAGTCCGGCCCAGAAAGAATATATCGACGCCATCCGCAACCATGACATTGTATTTGGAATCGGCCCGGCCGGAACCGGAAAAACCTATCTGGCGATGGCCATGGCAGTCGAGTCGCTTTCCAAAGGTCGGGTCAGCCGCATCATATTGACTCGTCCGGCGGTGGAGGCCGGAGAGGCCCTGGGATTTTTACCGGGAGATTTGGCTGACAAAGTCGACCCCTACCTCAGGCCGCTCTATGACGCCCTGCATGACATGATGCGTTTTGAAAAAGTGAGCAGTTTAATGCACCAGGGGGTCATCGAGGTAGCCCCGATTGCCTTCATGCGCGGCAGGACCTTGAATGATTCTTTTGTCATTTTAGATGAAGCGCAAAATACCACGTCAGAGCAGATGAAAATGTTTCTGACCCGCATTGGATTCAATTCTAAGGCGGTGATTACAGGCGATATCACTCAAATCGACCTGCCAGGCGAAAAATCCTCAGGCCTGATAGAGGCCAAAGACATTCTGCGGGGGATCAAGGGCTTGCAATTCGTCTTTTTTTCAAAGGCCGACGTAGTCCGGCACCGACTGGTGCAGAAAATCATTCAGGCGTACGAAGAACTGGAAGAAGGAAGATCCAAATGACCGGCGAGGATCGCTGTCGTGAATAAGGAAACCTCCAAAACGACCCGAAGGGAAAGGCCTGCCGGCATCCAACACGGCAAAGACACCCTGGCACGGCTGCTGGGTGAGAACCGTGGTTCCCGATGGTTTCTGTTGGCAGCAGTGACGGCCGCCTTCGTTCTGGCCCTCTACCCAAATCCAACCGTACCGCGTGTGGCTTACGAAGTTGGAGACATCGCTGATCGGGATATCAAGGCGCCCCGGGACTTCTTCTTTACGGATCTTACCGCCACCAAAGCCAAGCGAGGGCAGGTCGCCGAAGAAGTGCTGACCGTTTACGACTATAATACGGCTTTGTTGCCTGAGTTGATTGCTCGGGTTGACACCGCGTTTGCCGATCTTCGGGCGCTCTATGAAGACGCTGCCCCCTCGCCGGCAGACACCGGCCGGCAGTTCTCAGATCCGAAGCCGGGAGCTCCTGTCGGACGAGAGCCCGACAGCTCTCTGCAGGAGCGGGTATGGCAACAGAAGAATGGTTTTTCAGCCAAATTAGGTATCGAGGTCAGCAAGGGCGCATACTCACTGCTATATGAAAAAGGCTTTGATCGGGAAATATCCGATTTGATCAACCAGATACTCACCGGCGTCCTGCAGCAGGGAGTAGTGGCCAGCAAAGCCCTCTTACTCAAAGAAGCCGGCAAGGGCGTTGTGCTGCGCGATGTGGGAACCCAGGAAGAACAACGAGTCAGGGAACTCAGGCCTTTTTACGGATTCGATCAGGCTCAATCGATGATCCGAATTCATGGGCAACAAATGCTGAAAGGTTACGGCTACAACCTGCGCAACCTGATTGTCGATTTTTCCCAGCAGCTGGTTCAACCGAATATCACGCTGAACAGAAACGAAACCGAAGAACGCAAACGCAACGCAGCGGACAAGGTCGAGTCGGTTCTTTTTACTGTAAAAAGCGGGGAGATGCTGCTGCGCGAAGGAGAGCGAATTACCGAAAACCAGCTGGCCAAACTCAATGCCCTTCAGGTTCAAATGGAACCGGGCGGACGCATGCACTCGGTCATTGGTGCCGCCCTGTTGCTGGTTTGCCTGCTGGTGGGCAGCTTCATGCTCTGCGAAGCCAACATCGGTCGTAATATTCGCGAGCAAAACCGGGCTCTGCTTTTTATGGCTATTTTACTGGCCGTTCTTTTATTCGTGGCCCAGTTGTCATCATTTCTGGTCGATTCGCTGGCCACCAATAACAGCTCCCAGATGAGCTTTCGTTCTATGATTTACGGACTGCCGCTTGCTTCCGGCCCAATGGTAATCTGCCTGTGTCTCGGCTGGGAGTTAGCCCTGGTTTTTGCCATGGTGCTGGCGGTATGCGCCGCGATGATATTTCAATCCGACCTGACCCTGTTTCTCTTTTTTCTGATGAATGGGTCGCTGGCGGCCTATTGGATTCGGGATTGCCGTGAACGGAAAGTGTTCGTGAAAGCCGGCATGAAACTGGGTCTTGTCAACGTGGTGATCGTCACTGCGATTCACATTTTTAACGGGGAAGTGTTCGGCCTGACGTTGGCGTTCGACTGGGTTTTCGCTTTCCTGGGGGGAATCGGCTCGGGCATTGTTGCGGCCGGAATCGTTCCGCTGGTGGAAATCGCGTTCGACTTTACCACCGATATCAAACTACTGGAGTTGGCCAACCTGGATCGACCGATATTAAAAAAGCTGCTGATAGAAGCACCCGGCACCTATCATCATTCGGTTGTTGTCGGTTCGATGGTGGAGGCCGCCGCATCGGAGATCAGGGCGAACCCCTTGCTGGCAAAGGTTTGCGGATATTACCACGATATCGGTAAGCTGAAAAAACCCCTGTATTTTATCGAGAACCAGAGCGACGGCAAGAACCTGCACGACCGGCTCGCTCCTTCCATGTCGAGCCTGATATTGGTCGCGCATGTCAAGACAGGCGTGGAAATTGCCAGAGAAAACGGGCTGGGACAGGCTATCATCGACACCATTCAACAGCACCACGGCACCAGTCTGATCACGTTTTTTTATGACAGGGCCAAGCAGCAGAAGGGGGAAGAAGTTGTCAATATCGACGATTTCCGTTATCCCGGTCCCAGGCCCCAATCCCGGGAGACCGCTCTGGTGATGCTGGCCGATGTGGTGGAGGCCACCTCACGCAGCATTGCCAACCCGACCCCCTCTCGTATGCGGGGCCTGGTGCAGAACCTGATCAACAAAGTTTTTTCCGACGGTCAACTGGACAACTGCGAGTTGACCTTGAAGGATCTCCATGAAATCGCTAAAAGTTTCACCAAAATATTGACGGCCATATACCACCATCGTGTCGAATATCCCGAAAACCGGCCGGATGCCGGTGAAAAGGGGAAAAATGGGAGTTCTGATCGACAACAGGCAAAAGTCTTACAGCGTATCCAATCAGAAAATCCGAAAGAACGCTCAGGCCATCTTAAACGCCTTGGACAGTCCTGACGCAGAGCTTTCCATCGTCATCGTCAGCGACAGTGAAATCGAAGAGCTGAACCGAACCTACCTCAACCGACGCGGACCTACCAACGTGATCGCCTTTGCGATGCGGGAAGGTGCGTATGCCGACATTTCACCGCAGCTGCTCGGTGATGTGGTGATTTCAATTGAAACGGCTCACCGGGAAAGCGAAGAGGCCGCGATCAATCCGGAAAAACGTTTCGATCAGTTGCTGGTGCACGGGATTCTTCATCTGTTCGGCTATAACCATGAATCCAATGATAAAGATGCCGCCCGAATGGAAAAAAAAAGCAAGAAATTGCTGAAACTGATAGAAAAAGGTTTCTGAACCACTCGGAGACCGGGAGGAAATTATGGCCAGACTGATTGTCCAGATCGATGCCGTGGCAACCCTTCGTGAGGCAGCCAGAAGCCAGCAGCCGGAACCGATGACTGCCGCCGTCATGGCTGAGCTTGGCGGAGCGGACGGTATCGCCATGCATCTGCGGGAAGATCGCAAACATACCCAGGATCGGGATGTCCGGATTTTGCGAAAAATCATACAGACCCGTTTTATCCTCAAAATGGCGGCTACCTCGGAGATGCTGGGGGTTGCATTGAACGTCAAACCCGACATTGTGATATTGGTGCCCGAAGAGCGCGAAGGTCTGAGCAGCGAAAGTGGTCTCGATTTGATGGTGCACAAAACAACGGTAGCCGAGACCGTCGGCACCCTGAAAAACAGCGGAATCCCGGTGGGAGTCCTCGCGGAAGCCGATGTCGAGCAGATTAAACTGGTACACCAGAGCAACGCCGATATCGTCGAAATACACACCGGTGCCTATTGTGAGGCGACAACCTCCGCCAAGCGATCTCAGAATTTCTCCAAAATCGTCGATTCCATCAAACTGTCACACCGCCTCAAATTGGAGGTGTTTGTGGGCAACGGTATTGACTATTCTTCGATCAAATCTTTTGTCGGTCTTACGGAAATCAACAACTTCTGTATTGGACAAAGCATCGTTGCCCGAGCCGTTCTGAAGGGAATGGAAAGTGCGGTACGGGATATGCGCGCATTGATCGGGGTCCGGCAGTGACCCAAGGGGCAACAGGTATGATGTCTTGTGCCGGCCGTATTTGCTATCAGAGCAATCTGGCAGCGCAAGGTGCTTTCCCGCCGCTGCATTTCACCTCCGGCAGCAGCGTTCTTGCCCACTGATAAACAGCAGCCAAACAAAAGACCCGTTGCAACGGATGAAGAAAAGCCACGAACACGCCAACAATCGTTGGTGGTTTCGAGTCGAACCGCCAAAAGGAGAGAAAGATGATCCTGGTGACTGCCGATGAGATGCGGGAGATGGACCGTCGAACCATCGAGGAAATCGGTATACCGGGCCGCGTGCTGATGGAAAATGCAGGCCGCGGGGCCACCCGTTTCCTGTATGAGCGGTTTCCCGACATTGAGCGGATGAATGTCGGAGTTGCGGCCGGACGCGGAAACAATGGCGGCGACGGAACCGTCATCGCCCGTTACCTCGCCGGCCGCGGCGTTGCAGTCACAGTCTATCTGCTGGCCGACCGCTCACAGGTGGCCGGCGATGCCGCTGCAAACCTCGATCTTCTCGGTCCGCTGGGTGTTCCGGTGATTGAAATCCAAAATGAAAAGAGCTTTGCAGAGCTGCGCACGGCCATGCGCAGCAAAGAGCTGTGGATCGATGCCCTTTTGGGTACCGGTCTGAATTCAGCGGTCAGGGGCATGTACCGGCGTGTGATCGATTTCATCAACAGCCTCGGCACACCGGTTTTCGCAGTGGACGTTCCATCCGGTCTCGATTCCGACACCGGCCAGCCATACGGCACCTGTATTCAAGCGCTTGCCACCGCCACCTTCGGATTTGCCAAGACGGGGCACTACCTCTATCCTGGTGCCGCATTTACCGGTGACCTTCAAGTAATCGACATCGGCATCCCGAGCCCGGTTGTGGAAGAAGTGCGACCCCGGCAGCAGTTGCTCACCCGCAAACACGTGCGGCGCTGTCTGCCCTGCCGTCCCGGGGACACCCACAAGGGCCGGACCGGGCATCTGCTGGTCATTGCCGGTTCACCCGGAAAGACCGGCGCGGCAGCCATGACCGCTACCACGGCTCTGCGGGCCGGTGCGGGCCTGGTCACCCTGGCAACCGCAAAGAGCCTGAATCCGATTATGGAAACGCTGTTGCTGGAAGCGATGACGGCACCGCTACCGGAGCAAGAAAGCGGCATATTGGGTGAGTCGTGCTTCGAGCGTGTCATGCAGCTGCTGGCAAACATGCGGTGTCTGGCAATCGGGCCGGGACTTGGCCAGAGCCCCGATACCAAGAAACTGGTCCTGCGTCTTGTTGCGGAGAGCGGCACACCGTTGGTCATCGATGCAGACGGCTTAAACAACCTGACCGGCAGCACCGAGGTGCTGCGACAAGCGGTCTCCCCGGTCATTGTCACCCCTCACCCCGGGGAGATGGCGCGACTGACGGGAACGACGCCATCTGCCGTTCAAGGCGACCGGATCCAAGCTGCCCGCCAGTTCGCCGAAAGTTTTCGGGTTCACGTGGTCTTGAAAGGTGCCCGCACGGTGGTGGCCCATCCGGATGGCAGTGTTTTTGTCAATCCCACCGGAAATGCCGGCATGGCCACCGGCGGTATGGGCGATGTGCTCACCGGTCTGATAGCCGGATTTCTGGCCCAGGGGCTGTCTGCCGAGGCAGCCTCTCACAGCGGGGTCTACCTGCACGGCGCGTCCGCCGACACACTGGCAGAAACCATCGGGCCGATCGGATACCTGGCCTCGGAGGTCATGGACGGCATACCGTCGGAAATCCGCCGCATCACGGCAGGTCTGTTGCGTTCCATCCCCGTTTCATAAGGCGTCAGGCAGCCAACCGGAGAGGACAACGCAAAGCACCCCTGCATCCGGAGAATTGCGCCAAATTCGTTACGATAAAGGTTTCATGATCCCGGTTCAACGAGAATGGACATCGAACAGCATTGCTGAAACCCGGCGGCTGGCAGAGACAATCGGGCTGTTGGCAGACAGCGGTATGGTCCTCGCATTGGTGGGCGAACTGGGCAGCGGTAAAACGGCATTTGTCCAGGGGCTGGCCCGGGGCCTGCAGGTGCCCGAAACCTATCGTATCACCAGCCCCACGTTTACGATCATAAACGAGTATCCGGGCCGTTGCCGCCTGATACACGTCGATCTGTACCGAATCGATACAAGATCCGATTTGCAGGATCTGGGATTGGAAGATCTGCTGCACAGTGACGGGGTTGCGGCCATCGAGTGGGCCGAGCGGTTGCAGCAGGATTTGCCGGACGAACATCTTCTCATCCGACTGAAAATTCTTGATGACGAAACCCGCTCTGTTCTGATAAAGGCCAGTGGATCGAGATCGAAACTTCTGCTGCAGAAAATCGAAACGTAACAAGGAGATCAGATGCGAATTGTAATACAGAAATATGGCGGCACTTCCGTGGGGGATTTAGAACGCATCCGCAATGTGGCCACTCGTGTTGCCGGAACCTACGATGCCGGAAGTGCCGTGGTGGTCGTTATTTCGGCCATGGCCGGTGTAACCGACAATCTCATCGACATGGCCTCGGAGATCAGCCAAACACCCGATCGAAGGGAGCTGGATGTTCTACTGGCCACCGGTGAACAGACGACTGCCGCATTGCTGGCGATGACCCTGCAGTCCATGAACTATCCGGCCCAATCACTGCTTGGCCACCAGGCCAAGGTTCATACAGATTGCGCATTCGGAAATGCTCGAATCCTGAACATCCGCACCAGCCGAATCAAAGAACTGGTCGAGCAACGCAAGATCGTGGTGGTAGCCGGTTTTCAGGGTTGCGACATCAATGGTAACATCACCACGCTGGGACGCGGTGGATCGGATACCTCGGCAGTGGCAATTGCAGCTGCTCTGAAGGCGGACACCTGTGAGATTTACACCGATGTCGACGGGGTGTACACCGCCGATCCGAACATCTGCCCAAAAGCCAGAAAATTGAAAACGGTCTCCTACGACGAAATGCTCAACATGGCGAGCCTCGGGGCCAAGGTCCTGCAGATTCGATCGGTGGGATTTGCCAAAAAATTCGACGTTCCGCTACACGTCCGCTCATCCTTCAATCAAGAGGAGGGAACCATGGTTGTCAACGAAGCATCCGGCATGGAAAGCCTAGTGGTAACAGCGGTGACCCAGGATAAAAACCAGGCCCGCATTACCCTGAAGAAGGTAGCGGATCAACCGGGCGTCGCCGCCAAAATTTTCGATCCGATCGCCGCTGAAGGTATCATTGTCGATATGATCATCCAAAACACCCGCGCGGCAGGTAAGACCGACCTCACTTTTACCGTACCCAAGGCTCAATTTGATCGAGCCATGGAAATCGAGAAAGCCGTGGCCGCGCAGATCGGCGCCGAGAGGGTCTGGGGCGCCAAGGATATTGCCAAAGTCTCGGTTATCGGCATGGGAATGCGCAATCATTCCGGTGTTGCCTCCGTCATGTTTCAGACCCTGGCCAAGAACAACATCAATATCATCCTGATCACCACATCGGAGATCCGGATCTCCTGTGCCATTGAAGAAAAATACGCCGAACTGGCCGTTCAGGAGCTTCACAGCGCCTTCGGACTGGATCGGAAAGATTGATGATCGTAAACCGCAGATCCGAATTCGGCCGGCAGGTTTATCGACTTCGGTTCGGTATTCGGCGAGCCATTTTCGGTTTGCCGCCCGTTGATTTCACAACCATCTGTGAGCTTTGATGAAATATTTCTCTTCGAACCAACTTCTTTTCGTTTTGGCCCTCGCGGCCATTTTTGCCGGTTTTCTCCTCTACCGGCGCTATTTCTTTTTCCAATAGGAGGATACGGTTGATCTGCGGCTCGCCGGTACGAAACAGCCGCCGGCAACAACCAGATCGTTTCTAAAACGCGTCCTCGTCGGCCACCAGGGCGGCGGTTTGTCGGGTCGGCCGAAGCGGCCACCTATTCGGCAACGCTTTCGATTCAGACGGCAGTATAGCCGCGACCGATCGCTCGAAAAGCGCAGCCGGTATCCTTCGCACCGGCTTTACGGTTGCATTCGCCGATGCTAATCGACACGCTCAGGGAAATAGCAGAATCCGTCCGAAAGGAGTCTATGGCAGAAACAATGCCCGATTTCCCCGGCAAGACCGCTTCCGGACGGGCCAAATCTCGGCACGAGGTTTCTGGCTGCAGATTCAGCTGTCGCAACCGGGAAGTACTAGGGCGTCTGCAACGACCTCCCACAGGTATTTCACCTTCAGTTCCTGCATGCCGCATGCGCTTTTGATACTTTCAAACTGGCCATGACAGCTGTGACACGGAACCACCACCATAGAAGCACCGGTGGCTTTGATTTGCTCCATTTTGGTGCGCCCGTAAAAAATCCGCTCCTCGTTGTAACCGTTGATCAGGGTTCCCCCGCCGCCGCCGCAGCAAATCTGATGCTGCCGGTTGGGATACATCTCGACCCATTGTTGGACACACTGATCGAGGATCCAGCGCGGTTCTTCGTAGTAGCCGTGGCCGAACAGCCTTTCCGCTTTGCGACAGTGATTGCAGGGGTCATGGTAGGTGGTCAGCGCGTCGTTTCTGGTTTTATCCAGCTTGATGCGCTTGTCTTTGATATAGGTGATCAACAGGTCGAATACGGTGGTTGTTCCGATTTTCTGCAGCAGCGCGGCGTGGTATTTTTCCAGACCAAACCTGGTCGAAAGATAGGCGTGACCTCATTCCGGCCACATGAGGTTTTTGATTTCAAAACGCGTCAACTGTTCGGCCAGCCGGTCTATCATCAACTTCATGGCCCTGTCGTCGCCGGTGAAAAATCCCCAGTTGCAGCCTTCCCAGGCTTCTGAAGTGATGGTCCAGTTTTCTCCGGCGACAAAAAATATTTTCCACAAGTGTTTTAAGTCTTCCGTGTGAGTGTTGACTAATTTGTTATGGATGGTCGAAAGGATATTGGCGCCCTGTTTATCGATGGGAACCGTGAATGCTTCAAAACCGGGCTCGGCGGCGATTTCTCCGGCAACGTCCTCAACGATAAACAGGAAATCTTCTTTGGGCAGCCCGAGTATGTTGCCGGTTTTAATGGCGGCTTCCACCCCCTTGTGGAGAATGCCCGGAACTTCATTTCTGGGTCTCAGTGAACGGATCCCGCGCATCACATTGGGGATGTCGATTTCCATCGGACAAAGAACCGCACATTTGGCGCACATGGTGCAGATCCAGGGCCAGCGGGCTTCGACCAGTTCTGCTTCCAACCCCAGTGAGACCATGCGAATGATTTTGCGCGGGTCGAACCCGTCTATCCCGGATACCGGACAGGCACTGGAGCACAGCCCACAGGTCAGGCAGACATCCTGGGAATACGGCCACGATCGGAATCGATCCTGGTCCAGCTTGCTGATATCGATCGTCTTTTCGGTGTCAGTCATGAGATACGGCGCTTTGGTGTCGGTCATTGGATACTCCGCTTTTTTTTCATCGTCTGGATCCTTTCAGAAAAACGCTGCAGCACCTGCTCAAATTCTGCGGCCATATTAGCCGCCAGCGCTTGAATCTCGATCCGGTCGGCGATCGCTCCCAGCGGTTTCAGCTGCTCAGACAAGAGCGCCACCCGGCGACGGGCATGGCTATTGCCGGTCTGCGAATAGCAATTGCCTTCATGGCAGGTCAATACTAACACACCACCGGCGCCACCGGCAAGAACGTCCAGGATGTGCCGGCTGGACAATGCGCCGGCACAAGGGACTTCGACAATTTTACAGTGCCGTGGCAGATCCCACCGGTTGCATTCGGCCAGCTCTTTTGCGCGGGCGGCCGAGCGGCTGCAGCAAAATGCAACCAGCGCCCCTGCAAGCCCCCCGGAGCGGATCGGCAATTGCCCCCACACCGTCCCCTCCCCCAACCCAATGGCCTCCCGCGGGCACTCGGCGGCACATATCCCGCAGCCCTCGCAGGCGTCGGGGCTCACTACCATTGTGGCGCCTTGTTGAATGGAGCGATGCGGACAAAGACGATAGCATGTTAAACACTTGATACACCGGCCGCTGTCGATGCGAGCCGTCGGATACGCCACGGCCCCTTTTAAGTGACGGTCGCCAAAAACTGCAATGGCCGCCTCAGCGGCGTCGGCAGCGATATTGCCAGCGCCCATCGGTCCCCGAGCCGAACCGCAGACCAGGATTCCGGAGCGATTGGTGAACACCGTGTATCGGTGAACATTTTCGGTTTGCAAAAAACCAAGATGGTCGGTGTGCAGATTCAGAAGGGTGCCAAGATGCCTCTCATATTCGGACGGCATGCAGCGCTCATCAACCACGGTGATGTCCGGTGTCAAAGAATACGTGTGCCCGGTGGTCTCATCCGCAAACGTTGCGGTTGCACCGGTATCGTCCCGCTGGCGTATCACCGGCAGCGTATCCGTAAAATGGAAGAACAATGTGCCCGACTGCCTGGCTCTGCGGTATAGAGCCTCGAGGCCGTCGCCGGCCACCTTCAAATTGCCGGTCAAAACCGCTGTGTGAGCATGGGGCAGCGCCTGGATTGTTAACGCATTGTGCAGGATTTCCTCGAGGATGAACGGCGTGCCGTCTTCGACCAGCCCGTCTAGAAACAACACGCTGTTATCTTCAAAGGCGGCGGGTTGATCGCGACTGTCTTCGATGCGTTTTGTAAAGTCGGAAAGCGAGCAGACCTGCGTTGTCGGCCGAAGTCCATAGCGGTCAAAATTGGCACGGCGCCGACAATTCTCGGCGATAATAATGGAGTC